>NZ_JADPGO010000010.1:0-113112 GCF_015668165.1 Blautia sp. 1001283B150304_161114_C9
GTCGGAAAGCCGTGTGAGGGAGAACCTCATGCACGGTTTGATGAGGGGCGGATGAAAATTTCATCCGCCTACTCTACACAGAGTTTTGCCGGAAATCTGAAGAGAAGCAAAGTCATCGAGGAGGAAGAACAATGAACATCAAGAAAATTTTAAAACCTGTTTTGTCGATTGTGCTTGCTCTGGTGCTCGGAGCAGCCGTGATCGCGATGGTGGGAGAGAATCCGCTGAGTGTTTACAGATCTATGCTGCTTGGAGCGTTCGGAAGCAAAATGAGCATACAGAAGGATTCCTGCTGGAAACCTGCCCGCATTATCTGGAGTTTACAGATGAAAAACTGAAAGGGGAACAGGGGGCGTTATATACCATGACGCCGCCTCTGCGCAAACAGAAAGATACGGATCTGCTGTGGGACGGGATTCAGACAAGGATGCTGTATCTCTTTTCCGAAGGCGTGAAGAAACGCGGACTGTCCATGAAAAGATTTGTGGAACTCACATCAGAAAATGCAGCAAGATTTTACCACAGATATCCTCAGAAAGGCTGTATTCAGCCGGGAAGTGATGCGGATCTTGTACTGATCACAGAAAAAGAAAATACCAAAATTCATGTAGAAAACAGAAAAAGCAACCTGGATTACACCATTTATGAGGGAAAACAGTTAGAAGGTAAAATTCAGATAGTAATCAAGTCTGGACAAACCGTATATAAGAATGGTAAGCTGAATGCAGAAAAAGGTTCAGGAAAATATCTGGTATAGTTATTTGGAAAATAATGTACCAGGATAAAAGAAAGGAACAGGCGGATAAAATGAATTATTTTGACTGTCATGTAGATACACTGACTGAAATTTTAAAACCAGGAGATACACTGGATGAAAATTCCTGCAATCTGGATCTGAAAAGAGTGGGAAACTTTGTAGAGAATTACACACAGATTTTTGCAATCTGGAAAGATGCGGTGAAGCTGGACAAAGAGGAACCGGACAGGGATTTTTTTCGTCTTTATGACCGTGCTATGGCATATCTTGCAGAAGAAAACCGCAAGATCGCTCTGTGCCTGACCGGAGAAGAAATGGAAAAAGCACACAGGCAGAGAAAAGCAGCGGCATTTTTATCTATTGAGGATTTATCCATTATGGGTAAATATGTAGAAAAGATCCGGGAAATGGGATTTCGCTTCGCAATGCTGACCTGGAATTATGAAAATGAATATGCCTGCGGAGCAGCCGCAGATCAGGCCAAGGGTCTGACTGCCAGAGGAAAAGAAATGGTAAAAGTCCTGACGGATCAGGGAATCGTGATGGATATTTCCCATCTGTCAGATCAGGGAGTGGAAGATCTGTTTCAATTGACAGACAGACCGGTCATGGCTTCTCACTCTGATATCAGAGAAGTGTGGGATGCGCCGAGAAACCTTCAGAAAGTACATCTGAAAGAGCTGATCTCCAGAAAAGGAATCATAGGAATGAATTTCTTCGCACCGTTCGTTGGTGAGAAACCACAGATATCTGACCTTCTGAAACATATGGATGCAGTGCTGGAAATGGGCGGAGAAGACTGCCTTGCCATTGGAAGCGATTTCGACGGCTGCGACGGACTCTTCCCGGCACACATAGAAGGTGTCCAGTCTATGCCATTTTTAAGAGAAGAACTTCTGAAACACGGTTTTACAGAAGAACTGACAGAAAAGATTTTCTATAAAAATGCACACAGATTTGTAATGGAAAATGTAAAATAAAACAGAGTAGAAAAATAATGAATCACAGGAGTTGTTCTGTGATGAATTAATTCGTTTATGAGGTATTGGGAGTAAAATATTTTTCGCTCCGGATATCGCATAAACATATACATAAGTGACTTGGAAAGGAAAGAAATACAAATGAAATTAGTGATCGTACGACACGGGGACCCGGATTATTCCATTGATTCTCTGACAGAAAAAGGATGGAAAGAAGTGGAATATCTGTCGGAGAGATTGGCGAAACTTGATGTAAAAGAGTTTTATGTTTCCCCTCTTGGAAGAGCAAGAGACACCGCCTCTCTTACCTTAAAAAAGATGAACCGGACAGCAACAGAATGTGACTGGTTACAGGAATTTAATGTCCTGATCGACCGCCCGGACATCACGGACAGAAAGAAAATCCTGTGGGACTGGCTGCCACAGGACTGGACACAGGACGAGAGATTTTATCAGTATGATCACTGGTTTGAAAACGAAAGATTACAGAAATCAGACGCCAAAGGCTATTATGATTATGTAACCGGAAAATTTGATCAACTTCTGGCTGAGCATGGATATGTCCGTGAAGGACACTATTACAGAGTTACAAAGGCAAACGATGACACACTGGTATTCTTCTGCCATTTCGGACTGGAATGTGTACTTCTCAGTCATCTGATGAGCGTATCTCCTATGGTACTCTGGCATGGACTGTGTGCGGCGCCAAGCTCTGTGACAACCGTAAACACAGAAGAAAGACGGGAAGGAATCGCAAGCTTCCGTGTCAGTGCATTTGGAGACATTTCCCATTTATATGTACATGATGAACCACCTGCATTTGCTGCAAGATTCTGTGAAATGTACAGCAATGAGGATGAACGTCATTAAGTATAAGCAGTATGTGAAATGATCCGCCTGGTTGTGTGCTATAGGACAAAGGATTTTTATGCCTGCTTATAGTGACGCAACGGGCGTTACCGGATAATAAATAAATGCTTATATAGTCAGAAAGGAAATAAGAAATATTGATATCAAAGACAATGAAAACAATTCTGCATACACTGTCGTATGGAAATATAGAAGTGGATTCTTCCAGAAAACTGGCAGATCTGAAACAACTGGATGCTATGCGGATTTTTGTAAAAAAGCTGGATGCGAAAGTTTATAACGGAGATCATGCCGTGCCGATCCGCCTGTATTTCCCGACAGAGGAAGCAATGCAGGCAGGGATTGTAGAGGGCAATATATTTCCAATCCTGCTGTTTTTTCATGGCGGTGGCTGGGTAACGGAAAGCGTGGAAAATTATGACCGTGTCTGCTCCAGAATGGCACAGGCAACAGCACATATTGTAGTTTCCGTAGAATACAGGCTTGCTCCGGAACACAAATTCCCGGTTCCCCTGGAGGACTGCTATGCGGCAGCAAAAGCTCTCTACTCGAATGAGCTGATCTTAAATACAGACCCTGAGAAAATCACGATCGTGGGTGACAGTGCAGGTGGAAACCTGACAGCAGCCGTATGCCTGATGGCAAGAGACAGAGGCGACTTCACACCCAAACGCCAGATTCTCATCTATCCGGCACTTGGAAACTGTTATACAGAAGAATCTCCTTATCCATCCGTACACGAAAATGGAAGCGATTATCTCCTGACAGCAGTAAAAATGGAAGATTATCTTACCTTATACCAGAGAACCGAAGAGGACAGACAAAATCCATATTTTGCTCCGATTCTGGAAAATAATCTGAAAGATTTACCGGAAACTCTGGTCCTCACAGCAGAATATGACCCTCTCAGGGATGAAGGGGAAGCATATGCAAAGAACCTGGAAGAAGCCGGAAATCATGTAAAACTCCACAGGATTCATGGTGCCTTCCATGGATTTTTCGCGCTGGGAATCAAGTTTCTGCATGTACAGGAGAGTTTTAAATATATCAACGAATTTTTGAACAAGAGTTATGAAAAGATACTCTGATTACACTTTCTGTTTATTCAGACAGCAGTTATAGAGGGCAGGGCAGTTTTCTGTTTTATCTATGAGGGAGTATCAAAGATATAAAATATGCAAGATGAAAAAGAAAGCAGGGAAACTATGGATACAGGATATTCGAAATGGAGAAAACTGGATAATGCGGCACTGGCATTTCCTCTGGTGACAGGAAAAGACGATACCAGAGTCTTTCGGTTCTACTGTCAGCTAAAAGAAAAGGTTGACGGGGAAATCCTGCAAAGCGCACTGGATCAGGCAATGGAAAAATATCCGCTGTTTCAGGCAGTTCTGAGAAAAGGTCTGTTCTGGTTTTATCTGGAGCACAGAAGTCTGAGAGCCGTTGTAAAACAGGAGACAGAGCCGCCATGCAGCCGTTTGTATATTCCGGATAAAAAATCCCTTTTGTTTCAGGTCAGCTATGATAAAAACAGAATCAATTTTGAAGTATTTCATGCACTGACAGACGGTACAGGAGCTATGCATTTTCTCCAGGAACTGGTACAGAATTACCTGATCCTTGCACATCCGGAAAGCAATCTTCCAAGGATAGAAAATGCAGAAGAAATCACGCACGGAGACAAAGAAGAAGACAGCTTTTCCCAGTATTATTCCTCAGATATACCGAAGGACAAAGAAAAGAAAAAAGCAGCGGTAAAGCTGAAAGGGGAGAAGCTGGTTCATTCAGATATGCACATTACAGAAGTGGTTCTTTCTGTAAAAGATATCCACCAGAGAGCCCGTTCCTATGGTGTCTCCATCACGATCCTGCTGACCGCCATGATGCTGTGTTCCATTCGGGAAGAAGTACCGAAGAATCAGCAGAAACGCCCCATAGCTTTGATGATCCCGGTAAATCTGAGAAACTATTTTCCATCTCAGTCCATGACCAACTTCTTTGGATGGATCGAGGTTGGTTATACTTTTTCAGATACAACAACTTTTGAAGAAGTTCTGGCAGATGTGAAACGGCAGTTTGAACAGGAACTGGCAAAAGAAAAAATCGCCATGCATATGAGCGGATATGTGCGCATCGAAAAGAATCCACTGGTACGTGTTGTACCGCTGGAAATCAAGAAATACTTTCTGATGATCGGAGCAAACCTGGGAAGCAGAAGCATCACAGCAGTTTATTCCAACATTGGAATTATCCGCTTTCCGGAAGAGTATAAAGAATATATTCAGCATTTCGGAATTTTTGCAAGCACCAATTCTCTTCAGATGTGTTCCTGCTCTTACGGAGATGAGATGGTTCTGGGATTCACCTCCAAGATACCGGATGACAGCATCCAGAGAAATTTCCAGAGAATGCTGAGTGAAGAAAACGTTTCACACAGAGAATTAAAAAATGAATTTCCAGGATATGGAGAGAGACAGAAACTGGAGAAAAAAGAAAACCAGAAAGTGGTTCAGACCTTTAGTTTTCTGTGTCTTGCGATTGCGGTAATCTGCGGAATGATCAATTTCATGACAGCCGGATCACTGGACTGGTTCTGGTTTGCAGGAGCAGGCTGTGCCTGTGCGTGGCTGGTAGTTATGGTAGCATATTTTAAACGCAGGAATATTCTGAAGAATGAAATGTGGCAGCTTTTACTCATATCAGTAATTGCGATCCTATGGGACCGGTTTACCGGATGGAAGGGCTGGTCTGTGGATTTTGTGATTCCTTTCGGGATATTGGCAGTGCAGTTTTCTGTTCCTGTGATCGCAAAAATAAACCGTCTGGAAAGGGAAGAATATCTGTTTTATCTTGTACAGGCCGGAATTGCAGGACTGATTCCGATGATATTGGTTTGGACTGGAATTGTGCAGTTTGCCGTACCTTCAGTAATCTGTGCCGGAATCAGTTTTCTGACATTGGCTGCACTGTTTATCTTCTGCAAGAAGGATACGATGCGGGAGTTTCATAAGAAACTGAGGATGTAGAAATATGGTCTTGACACACATGGGATAAAAGATTATACTTTATCCATGTAAAGAAAGGGGAGCTTGTGAGTGCAGGCTGAGAGGAAGTCATCAACTTCGACCCATATACCTGATTTGGATAATGCCAACGTAGGAACCTATAAGATATGATTTTAAAGGGAGATGACTGGCATCTCCTTTTTATTTATCTCATGCATTTGAAGAAATTCAGCTGTCCGGTAATCAATCTGTAATAAGTGAGAGAAAACCGGGGGCTTACAGGGAAATTTACATTATAACAGATGAATATTGGGAAAGATGAGAGTGAACAGAGTTCATGAAGGGGTGCACCACCGCGGGTGTATTCTTTTGTGGACTCTTTTTTATGTTGTAGAGGCCAGACCTTCTTTTCCCGGAAAGGAGAAAGTATGCTTGTTACTGTTAATGGAAAAACAAAAGAATTGCAGAATACTCTTACAATAGAGCAATATCTGGAGGAAAACAGCTATGTGCCCAGCCAGATTGCAGTAGAATTAAATGAAAGAATTCTGTCAAAAGCCGAGTACAGCACTACTGTTTTACATGAAAATGACATACTGGAAATAGTCAGCTTCATGGGAGGTGGAAGATAAACAGGAATATCCTGATATCACATTATAATATACGAAAGAAGGACTTAAATTATGAGTACAAATAATGAAGACAAACTGATTCTGGGAGGTCATGAATTTACTTCCCGTTTTATTCTGGGATCCGGAAAATTTTCTCTGGATCTGGTGAAAGCATGTATTGAAAAGGCAGATGCGCAGATCATCACTCTGGCTCTGCGTCGTGCCAATGAAGGTGGACTGGCAAATATTCTGGACTATATTCCGAAAAATGTTACTCTTCTTCCCAATACTTCAGGTGCCAGAAATGCAGAAGAAGCAGTTCGTATTGCCAGACTTTCCAGAGAAATCGGATGCGGTGATTTCGTAAAGATCGAAGTGATCCATGATTCAAAATATCTGCTTCCGGATAACTATGAAACTGTTAAAGCTACAGAAATTCTTGCAAAAGAAGGATTTGTAGTAATGCCTTATATGTACCCGGATCTGAATGCAGCCAGAGATCTGGTAAATGCCGGAGCTGCCTGCATCATGCCGCTGGGTTCTCCGATCGGCTCTAATAAAGGTCTGTGCACTAAGGAATTTATCCAGATTTTGATTGACGAAATTGAGCTCCCAATCATTGTAGATGCAGGAATCGGACGTCCTTCTCAGGCGTGTGAAGCCATGGAGATGGGGGCATCTGCAGTTATGGCAAATACTGCGATTGCCACAGCAGGTGATGTGCAGATAATGGCTGAAGCATTTAAAAAAGCTATTGAAGCAGGACGAAGTGCATACCTTGCCGGACTGGGAAGAACCCTGGAAAAAGGTGCAAGCGCATCCTCTCCACTGACTGGTTTTCTTCATGAGTAATAAATAAAAAATCATTCTAAAATGAGATTTTTGATTATAGCAATCCTCGTAAATAATGCATTTAAGACAGTTCAGCAGCGTGCGAAAGACAAGGAAGATATCTGCAGGCGTGCTGACGCACGGCAAAGATATCTGACGCAGGATTTCACACTCTGATGGGCTGGATTAAGATGCATTATTTTAGAGGATTGCTATAACTGCGGAGTAGGTATTAATTTATAGGAAAACGAAAGTTACTAAATGGTAATAAAGAGGAGAAAACATCAATGGAAACAACAGAAAAAAATATGGAACATGGGGAACACTTCAACGAAAGTATTGTCAATGAAGTGATTCTGGAAGATATGAAAAAGAACAGGATCGATCATATGAAATATCTTCCGGGAATGGAAGTACTGGAAGAATCAGACGTGATGGATCAGGTTATTTCTGCCATGAATGCTTACGATTATGATAAATATACAGAGGCAGATGTACGCAGGGCACTTGCTCATGATAACCGTACACCAGAGGATTTTCAGGCACTGCTGTCTCCGGCTGCATTGCCTCTTCTGGAGGAAATCGCACAGGCTGCGCAGAAAGAAACTAGGAAACATTTTGGGAACAGTGTGTATATGTTTACCCCTATTTATATTGCAAATTACTGTGAGAATTACTGTATTTACTGCGGATTTAACTGCCATAATAAGATCCGCAGAGCAAAGCTGAATGCAGAAGAGATTGATAAGGAAATGGCTGCTATCGCAAAGACAGGACTGCAGGAAATCCTGATTCTTACAGGAGAGAGCAGAGCAAAATCTGATGTAAAATATATCGGAGAAGCATGTAAGATTGCCCGGAAATATTTCAAAGTAATCGGACTTGAAGTTTATCCTATGAATTCAGATGAGTATGCACATCTCCATGAATGCGGAGCTGATTATGTAACGGTATTCCAGGAGACTTATAATTCAGATAAGTATGAAACTCTGCATCTTGCAGGGCACAAGCGTATATTTCCTTATCGTCTGAACGCACAGGAACGTGCTTTAAAGGGTGGTATGCGAGGAGTAGGATTTGCTGCACTTCTGGGACTGGATGATTTCCGTAAGGATGCTTTTGCCACCGGATATCATGCATATCTTTTGCAGAGAAAATATCCTCATGCAGAGATTGCATTTTCCTGTCCGAGACTTCGGCCGATCATCAACAATGACCGTATTAATCCTATGGATGTACATGAACCACAGCTGCTTCAGGTGGTCTGCGCCTATCGTCTGTTCATGCCATTTGCAAGCATTACGGTATCTACCAGAGAGTGTGAGCGTGTACGCGATAACCTGGTTGGAATTGCTGCGACAAAGATTTCAGCAGGAGTCAGCACAGGAATCGGAAGTCATGTGGAGGATATCGAAGATAAAGGAGATGACCAGTTTGAGATTTCAGACGGAAGGTCTGTAGATGAAGTCTATAAGGCACTTTTGGATCATGATCTTCAGCCGGTTATGAATGATTATGTGTACCTCTAAAATGCAGAAAAATCCTTATGAAAATGTAATTGCAGTTACCAACCGCTCCCTGTGTCAGCGTCCCTTTGCAGAACAGATCGAGCGTGTATGCAGCCTTCATCCGAAGGCGGTTATTCTGAGGGAAAAGGATCTGCCGGAGGAAGAATATTCTCGTCTGGCAGAGCAGATACTGGAAATCTGTAAGAGATATCAGGTTCCCTGCATATTACATACCTATGTAAACGTAGCAGAAAAACTGCATCATCCATACATTCATCTGCCAATATTTCTGTTGGAAAAATATGAGGGAAAGCTTGGAGGTTTCCGGCAGATCGGAAGTTCGGTCCACTCCGTAGAAGATGCATTGAAAGCAGAAAGTCTGGGAGCTGATTATCTTACGGCAGGACATATTTATACAACTGACTGTAAAAAAGGACTTCCACCCAGAGGACTGGAATTTCTGGAGAATGTCTGTAAAGCAGTAAAGATTCCTGTATATGCCATAGGAGGGATACATCCGGGAACAGGACAGTTAAATGAGATTATGGAACATGGTTCAGCCGGTGGATGTATTATGTCAGATATGATGAAGATATAGTAAATAAAAAGCCGTATTTCAACAATCAAACATGTTGAAATACGGCTTTTATAAAAGCATCATTCATCAAAAATAGTAACAATTTCACCATCCAGAATACGGTTTGTATTCTTTACGGCACAGAAGTTTCCGCACATACTGCAGGTGTCTTCTTTCTCAGGTTTGGCCTCTGCGCGGTAGCGTCTTGCTTTCTCAGGATCCATGCTGAGTTTGAACATTTCTTCCCAGTCAAGACGTTTTCTCGCTTCGCTCATCTTATAATCCCATTCTGCGGCACCGGGAACTCCTTTGGCAATATCAGCAGCATGAGCAGCAATTTTGGCAGCAATAATTCCCTCTTTTACATCAGCTGCATTTGGCAGACGAAGATGTTCTGCAGGTGTTACATAGCAGAGGAAAGCAGCACCTGAATAAGCAGCAATCGCACCGCCGATTGCGGAAGTAATGTGGTCATATCCGGGAGCAACATCTGTTACAAGCGGTCCAAGTACATAGAAAGGAGCGCCATGGCAAAGAGTTTTCTGGATCTCCATATTAGCTGCGATCTGGTTCAGCGGCATGTGGCCAGGTCCCTCGATCATAACCTGAACATCCTTTTCCCATGCACGTTTGGTAAGCTCACCGAGAGTGATCAGCTCTTCAATCTGTGCAGTATCAGTTGCATCTGCAATACATCCGGGACGACATGCATCTCCCAGACTTAAAGTGATATCATACTCTCTGCAGATATCAAGAATTTCATCAAAATGTTCATAGAACGGGTTCTCTTTTCCTGTCATTTCCATCCATGCGAACATAATAGAACCACCTCTGGAAACAATGTTCATGAGACGTTTATTCTGTTTGAAACGTGCTGCGGTTGCACGATTCATACCGCAGTGGATAGTCATAAAATCCACGCCGTCTTCTGCATGCATACGTACGATATCAATCCACTCTTCAGAAGTAATCTTGCCAAGTGCTTTGTGATAATATACTACTGCGTCGTAGATCGGAACAGTACCGATCATTGCCGGACATTCGGATGTAAGTTTGCGGCGGAAGCTTCTGGTATCTCCGTAGGAGCTGAGATCCATGATGGCTTCTGCACCCATTTCTACTGCTGAATGTACCTTTTCATATTCCATATCAACGTCTTTCCAGTCTCTGGAAACACCTAAATTTACATTGATCTTGGTGGTCAGCTTTGCACCGACACCGCTCGGACTGATGCTCTTGTGATTTTTGTTGCAGGGAATAATTACCTGTCCTTTTGCAATCAGTTCTCTTAATTCTTCCACGTCAAAGTGTTCTTTTTCTGCTACGATTTCCATCTGTGGTGTGATGATTCCCTGACGTGCCGCGTCCATCTGCGTTGTATACTGTGTCATTTTTTCCTCCTTGCCCTGCACTGTGGGCTCTTAATTGCTGCACATAGTAATAGATAAACAGCAATATTAAATGAACTGCGCCTCCTGCATATAGCAGGGACTTGCACCTGCGCATATTCGTAAGTTTTTAAGTAAACTACTGGTGTGACAGAGAGTGGTGCCCCCGGTCTGTCGTGGCAATATTTTATTGCCTTTCAGGCGTGTGAAATCATTTGCCTGACTATTTATCCGCAATTAAAACAGGGGGGAGATAATATGATATGTCCGTTCAGAGTAAAAGGAAAACTGCAATACGCCAACAAGCATATTGCAGTGTGGAAGAACTATAACTTTCCCTACGTTGGCATTATCCAAATCAGGTAATGGGTTAAAGCGATACAGCTTACTCTCAGCCCGTTTACACAAGCACCCCTTGTCTCAATTACAATCAGTGTATCACTTAGATATGGGAAAGTCAATATAAAATTTTGGCTACGTCATTGATAACGTAGCCGGATTTATGCAATTGCTATGGATAACTATGGTCAGACTAAGGACATATTATAGGCTTTGGAATCAGAATGCCATACTTTGTTTTTCACTTTTTTATTGGCAATTACCTTAATGCCATACTTGGTATTCTTTTTCATTCCGGTGAGTGTAAAGAAATTGGAAGTTGTTGTTTTTACTTTTTTGAAAGAACTGCTTCCCGGATATTTTATGTAAATACTGTAATTGTCTGCACCGGCAGTTCTGTTCCATTTTACGCTCATGGAGCTGTTTGTGTTGCCTGCTTTCTGAAGAGTGATGACATTGGAAATATATCTGTCCGTAGAGGTTGAACTTACATACCGTTTATTTCCCAGAACCAGGTAAGGGTAAATCTTCACCTGATAAAATGTATTGCCGGATATTGGAATGGTAAAGGAATATCTGGTATTAAAATATTTAGTTATAAGTTTGTGGGCTGCAGAACTCTGGTATACAACCTTATAACCTGTAATGGAGTTTGAAGGGTTTACAGTCTGCATATTGAAGGTATATCTGCCGGTTGATGCATAGGAAGATTTAATCTTTACCTTTGAATAAAGCGTGGTACATCCCACAGTACGGGAAGAAATCGCAATGCCGGATGAATTCAGTGCTGTGATTTTAATAACGTAAGCAGTTCCTGCTTTTAGCTTATTGATCTTAGCTTTGTTGCGGGTATTGCCAATATAGCCGAGAAAACGATAGGAAGAGGAACTTAAAGGGCTGATATTGACAGCATATTTGGAAGCATTGGTAACAGGGTTCCACTGAATAGTTACAGAATTCTCGGAAGCTGCTGTCTGTCTGATCCCTGGCTGGGCGGTAAGAGAAGCGCAGGCATTCTGTGCATCGGATGATTCAATGGCAGGGGTGTCAGAATCGTCACTTTGAGCCTGTTCCACAGATTGTTCAGCGGGTGCCAGCTGTGCTGTGGCTGCGAATACAGAGGAAGCGGACGATAACGTGAGAACAGCACTGAGTGCAATACTCACAAAGAATTTTTTAAAACTTCTTGCTTTCATAGTAAAACCTCCTTTTGAAGTGCAAAACGAGAGAAAAAAATTGTTTTGCAGATAGTACACCGAAGTGTGTCTGAGCAGATTTAAATAATAAAAAAGCTCCGTTAATGTTTGATTTATTGTAACATAACGGAGCTGAATTTCTGTAATTTGTCGTTGCGGGTAGTGGTTACTCATCCCATCCGTCATACATACGGATATTGACCTGAATATTTCTTACAATATCTCCCTCCAGCAGATCCAGATCGGATTCGTCGGAAATTGCAGGGAGATCCATTTCATCTTCCATTACTTCTGCATAAATCCAGTTATAAGCAGCCTCGTTTGCATTATCGATCGCATCGTCGAGAGTGTCGCCTTCAGCTTCACAACAGGCAAGATCCGGAAAAAATGCTTTATATCTGCCTTCTTCATTTTTGCGGAAAACCGCAGGATATATAAATTTCATTGGTAAGAACCCCTTTCTGCTTTACGTTTATACTTAGAATAGTATATAATACATTCATATATTCATCAAGAAAAAAAAGAGTTATTAGTAACATTGGTAACAGAAGGATAAGGGGTTATATAGTATGCTGACAATAGAAATGGATAATTTTGACCTGGGGCAGATCTGCAGATCCGGGCAGTGCTTTCGGATGGATCAGATCGGTGATGATCGTTACCGGGTGATTGCGGGAGATAAATATCTGGAACTGACTCAGGAGAGAGGAATTGTCAATTTCTTTTGTCCGGAAGAAGATTTCATTTTCTTCTGGATCCGGTATTTTGATCTGGATTGTGATTACAGTGAATATATAAACATGATCAATCCAAGGGATAAATATCTGACAGCAGCAGGAGAGATGGGAAGCGGAATCCGCATTCTGCAACAGGATCTGTGGGAGATGATTATTTCATTTCTGATCTCTCAACAGAATAATATTACAAGAATAAAGAAGTGTATTGAAAATATCAGCCGGGAATTTGGAGTAAGAAAAACAAGCAGCACAGGTGCAGAATATTATGCGTTTCCGACTGCAGAGGCATTGGCTTTGGCAACGGAAGAACAGCTTCGGGAGTGCAATCTGGGATACAGAGCAAAATATGTGCTGGACACAGCCAGAAAAGTCTGTTTCGGAGATATTTCACTTAACAGTCTGCATGATATGACTTATAAAGCTGCACGAAAAGAACTGCTGGGACTGTATGGAGTTGGTGAGAAAGTAGCTGACTGTATCTGTCTTTTCGGATTGCATCAGCTGGATGCATTTCCTGTAGATACTCACATCCGCCAGGCGTTGGATGCTCATTATAAACGGGGATTTCCAAACAGACGTTATAAGGGCTGCCGGGGCGTGATGCAGCAGTATATATTTTATTATGAACTGATGAAGTAACAATTCTGCAGATAACGATGGAATAGTTATTTGATGAAGGTCAGAAAACAAAGAGGAGGAATGTTATTATGGAAATCGGAGCAATGTTAGACGAATTAAGAGAAAAAGCGCTGAAAGACCGTAACATCTGGCAGGAACTGATGGACACCAGAAAGGCAGAACAGCCGCTTGCCGCTTTCTGCGCGAAGTGTCGGGAACTGGGATATCAGATTTATGAGATGGATATGATCACAGCCGGAGAAGAATTTTATGCTACCATGCGAAGAAGTACCAACGGTGGAGGTGAAAACTCTCCGAAGCTTGCAGGGGAAGACGATTTCTATGAACTTTTCTTCGCAAGCCTTGAGGAGCACATTTAGGCAAATAAGAAAGTCCTCATCTGCTGAGCTAGAGCATTTTTCAAACACGCTCTGGTTAAAGAAACACAGAGATGGGGATTTTCTTTGGGATAATGTGTATAATGGTATGGATTATTTTGGTTATATGTGTATAAAGTAATTATTCCTGGCTGTCTACACCATTTTTTTCACAGATATCATTCAGACAGCACCTGTCACAGTAAGGTTTAGTGCGTGCTGTACAGACATCGCGGCCATGATTGACCAGGCGGTGACAGAGATCATTGCCTTCTTCGGGCGGAATGATTTTCCATAAAGCCATTTCTACTTTCTTAGGTTCTTTCATATTATCGACCAGACCGATGCGGTTGGAGAGACGGATGCAATGGGTATCTGTCACGATCGCCGGTTTGCCGAATACATCTCCCATAATCAGATTGGCACTCTTTCTTCCAACTCCGGGAAGTTTCAGCAGAGCATCAAAATCCCCGGGAACATTGTCATGATACTGTTCGTGGAGGATTTTCATGCAGGCACTGATATCTCTTGCTTTACTCTTACCCAGACCACAGGGACGTACGATTGATTCGATATCTGCAACATCTGCATTTGCAAGAGCTTCTACAGTAGGGAACTTTGCATACAGATCCTGTACAACTACATTTACTCTTGCATCTGTACATTGTGCAGCCAGACGCACACTTACCAGTAATTTCCATGCATTATCATAATCCAGAGTGCAGTCTGCATCAGGATATTCCTTTTTTAACCGTTCAATGACCTCGAGAGCCAGTTCCTGTTTTGTCATAAGTGTTCTATCTCCATTCTGCTGATATTTTATATTTGTTTTTCCTCAGGTGTATTTGAAAAATCATTCTCACAAATTGTGACACACATCTTGCAAAAAACATTTTTCAAACACGCTCTTTTATTTCGGATGAGTTACTGTTTACTCTGTTCTCAGTAACGCAGCCAAAATTCATTCCAGATTGCCTGCGGCAATGGGATTTTGGCTTGTATGTCTCGGGATTTTGGCATATTTATGCTAAAACACCTTGCGGAATAGTGATATGTGAACAGTAACCAGTAATCATACGACACTATAATAACACAAACAACACCCTCTTGCATTTCCAATTTCCCTATATTAAAATAAAATTAACCATTGTAAACAAGAGGGAAAAGAATGAAGGTACGAATGTATAATGTAGGTTTCGGAGACTGCTTCTGTCTCCGGGACAGAAAGAAGAGTCTGCTGGTAGATTTCGGAACAAATAACAGCAGGATAGAGGGGCGCCCCAGAAGAGAAATATTTGATGTGATCATCTCAGATCTGTCTACGATCAAGAGTAAAAATCTGCTTCTGACACATTTTCATATGGATCATCTGTCAGGGCTTCTTTATATGATGAAGAAAAAAGATATTTCTGTTGACTTTGGGAAAATTTATCTTCCCGATGTTTTTTCAAAAAAAGAAATGAGCAGAACACTGGTGTTGCTGCTTCTGGCAGATTTGTTAAAAGAATCCGGATTGCCAAGCCGTCAGGTCAGCCTGTTTGCACTGGTGGATGCACTTCTGGAGAACAAACAGAACGTGGAACTGTTAAGCAGGGGAAAACTGTTTGAAAACAAATATCAGGCACTCTGGCCGGATACAGATGTAATCTGGAAGGAGACGGACGAAGTCTATAACAGAATCTGTGAAGACGGGAAATTTAAAGAAGTAATGGATGTTCTGCTTGAATTTGCAGAGAAACTGAGACTGATCGTATGGTCTATGACTGCTGAAGGCAATAAACCGGCGGAAACTGTGGAAAAAGAAACAGATTTAACAGCATCTGAGCTGACAGAACAGCCGGAGGTCCGTCAGAAAATTATCCGGGCATATGTGTATGAGCGTGAATTTCGCAGAATCAAAGCACTTCCTGATTTTAAGAAACTGCTGGCATGGCTGAATGAGAATCAGATAAATCTGCGGCAGTTCAAACATAAGATCAGTATTGTGTTCCAGAATGCCAGAGACGGAGAATTAAATCTTTTGTTTACCGGGGATGCACAGCCTGAGCATCTGAAAATGATCGCAGAGAACTATGATGGAAAATTGCCATTATACGAACATTACTGGTGTATCAAGGTGCCCCATCATGGAACACAGGGACATTATTTTGATTTCTCTCAGTATGAACCTGAAAATATGCTAATCTCTAATGGAATCCATTTTGCCAACAGCAAGAAAGAGTCAAAAGAACTCCGTACTTCACCGCTCTATGGAGGCTTGTTTTATATCCCGGATACTCATATGTACTGTTCAAACTGTGACTGCTGCGACAGTTATGAGAACGGATGTTCCTGTAAGGAGGCGGATGTTATCTCTCCTGCTTATTACAAGGATATATAAAGCGGTATATTTTGCTCGGATTCGGTTGCCGTAGTTATAGTCTGATTTGAATTAACACAGTGGGAGATTTTTATGATTTTATGATCTGATAAACATAAAACAGCAGACATCTGTATATTCCATCGAATATACAATGCCTGCTGTTTGTTTTTTACAGAATTTATATGATCACAAATTTTATTGGATTATTTTGCCGGTGTCAGGTGCCAGATATCGTTGTTGTACTGTTCGATAGTTCTGTCAGAAGAGAAGAATCCGGCTTTTGCAATATTAACCAGCATCTTCTTTGCCCATGTTTTTCTGTCTGCGTAATCAGCCAGTGCCTGATCTTTCTTCTCAACATAATCGTTGAAGTCAAGCAGTGTCATAAACCAGTCTTTGCTTACCAGTTCGTGGTGCAGTCTTTCGAGATTTTCTTTGTGGCCAAGTGCCAGCATCTTTTCACTTACAATGAAGTCAACACATTCCTTGATGCGTTTGTCATTTTCATAAATATCTCTGGAGCAGTAGTCAGCTTTCTCGTAATGTGCGATAACTTTCTCACTGGATTCACCGAAGATATAGATGTTATCTTCACCAACCAGTTCGCTGATCTCAACATTAGCGCCATCCATAGTTCCCAGAGTAACGGCACCGTTCAGCATGAACTTCATGTTACCTGTACCACTTGCTTCTTTGGAAGCCAGGGAGATCTGCTCAGAAATATCGCATGCAGGGAATAATTTTTCGGCTGCGGATACATTGTAGTTTTCAACCATAACAAGCTTCATGTATGGTGCAACTTCCGGATCATCTTTGATGAGATCCTGGAGTGTGAGCAGAAGATGAATGATATCCTTTGCGATCACATAAGCAGGAGCTGCTTTTGCACCAAAGATAAAGGTTACAGGCTGAGATGGTTTTTTGCCACCCTTAATCTCCAGATATTTGCTGATGATGTACAGAGCATTTAACTGCTGGCGTTTGTACTCATGGAGACGTTTGATCTGGATATCATAGATGCTGTTCTCATTAATTTCAACACCTGTGTTAGAGAGGATAAATTCTTTACAGGTTTTCTTAGCTTCTGTTTTGATCTCAAGAAGCTTGTTCAGAACTGCCTCATCATCCTTATATTTCAGGAGATTTTCCAGAGCAGTTGCATTTGTTTTAAACTCATCACCGATCAGAGAGGTAATATAGTCTGTCAGTGGATGATTGCAGTGCATTAACCAGCGGCGGAATGTGATACCGTTAGTTTTGTTGTTGAATTTCTCCGGATAAATATCATAGAAAGCTTTCAGCTCGCTTGTTTTCAGGATTTCTGTATGCAGGGCAGCAACACCGTTGATGGAGAATCCATAGTGGATATCCATATGTGCCATGTGAACCAGGTTGTTCTTGTCGATGATGGCTACATTTTCCTGAGGATATTTTGCTTTGATCTTTTCATCCAGCTTTTCGATGATTGGTACAAGGTGAGGAACTACATCAAGAAGGTAGTCCATTGGCCATTTTTCCAGAGCCTCTGCAAGGATAGTATGGTTTGTGTAAGCACATACTTTGGATACGATTTCAGCAGCTTCATCAAAGGCGATTCCACGTTCTGTCAGGAGACGGATCAGTTCAGGAATGATCATACTTGGGTGAGTATCGTTGATCTGGATCACTGCGTAGTCTGCAAGGTCATGCAGATTGCAGCCTTTCTTTGTTGCCTCGTCAAGAATGAACTGTGCAGCATTGGATACCATGAAGTACTGCTGGAAGATACGGAGTTTACGTCCGTCATCATCGCTGTCATCCGGATACAGGAACAGTGTCAGGTTGTGAAGGATGTCCTTTTTGTTAAAGGAAATTCCATCGTGAACCATAGATTCGTCTGCCAGATCGATGTCAAATAAGTGCAGATGAATGGATTTGTTATTGTAGCCTGCAACGTCGATATCGTACAGGGAAGATTTTAGTGAGAATCCGCGGAACGGTACAGTATAGGAAACACCTGCAGGTGTGAGCCAGCTGTGTTTTTCAATCCATGGGTTCGGAGTTTCTTTCTGAAGTCTGTTCTCAAAGAGCTGTTTGAAAAGACCCAGATGATAATTCAGACCAATACCTTCGCCCGGAAGACCGAGAGTTGCGATGGAATCCAGGAAGCATGCTGCCAGACGTCCAAGACCACCGTTTCCAAGAGATGGTTCCGGTTCAACTTCTTCGATGTCAGCGATGGCTTTTCCATTCTCTTTTAAGAATGCAGCAACATCATCATAGATTCCCAGATTGATCAGGTTGTTGGATAATAATTTACCGATCAGGAATTCTGCGGAAATGTAATAGATTTTCTTCTTTCCATTCTGATAGCCTTTTTCAAAGAGCTGATTTTTTGTATAGATTAATAATGCGTTGTAAATTTCTTCATTTGTGCACTGGCGTGCATTTTTCTTATACAGGTCATAGATGAGCTTTTCTAAATTTTCCATCGTAATCTCCCTTTCTGAAATAAATATGTGTTTTTTATGAGTTAGATTGCTTATTTTTTTAGGTTTGAATAGTGTATTGTTTTGGGTTATATCAGTAAGAGAAGTTCTCTTGCTGACATCTATAACTATATCAGCAGTCTATTCAAAAAAATACAACAAAATTGCGATTTTATGACAGGTTTCTGCGAAACTTATGAGGAGACATTCCGGTTGCCTGCTGGAACTTCTTGATGAAATAGCTGGTGTTGTTGAAACCTACTTCCAGTGCGATCTCTGTGACAGAGGAGTCGGAATGCAGAAGCAGAGGCTTGGCTTTCTCGATGCGCAGGTCATTGATGTAGGCGATCAGAGTCTTGCCGGTATATTGCTTAAACAGTTTCATAAAGTAGTATTCGCTGTAATTGGAGAGCGCAGTGAGCTCTGCCGCGGTCAGTGACTGTGAATAATTGAGGTTGATGTAGTCCAGGATCTTTTTAATAGAAGCAAGACTTTTGTTCTCTTCCTTATCTGCGGGAGTGATGTAATTTCCCATGAGCATTTCGTAGAAAAAGCTGAAGAACAGAGCCTTTAATTTTACGAAATAATACGGCTTTTTTTCTTTATGGCAGGAATGGATCCTGTCAAAAAGCAGGCAGATATTCCCATAATTGTCATCAGATCTGGAAATAATATGGGTAAATTCCGCCTGATTATCCATCAACAGGGAAATGACACGTTCCTGACATAAATCTCCCGCCGGGCCTGACAGAAAGTTCAGGTCAAAAACAATACTACGGAAATAAAGGATATTCTTCAGATCTGTTTTTATGCCATGGAGAACCCCACGGTTCACAATGATCAGGTCACCGGCCTTGACGCGGAGGATCTCTTTATTCAGACGGACCAGTCCGCTGCCAGATTCAATATAGATCAGTTCCATCTCGTCATGCCAGTGGTTGTAGAGGGAATGGAAGATTTCGCAGTTGTCTGTATAAGTTTCTATGGGAAGTTCAAAGGAGCCGTGAGAACTTCGTTCTTTCAGGGTATCATCTACTTCGATCGTGGGAGTAACTGGCATGGAAAGCGCCTCCTTTTTTCAGAGATTTTTTATCTGTAGTAAGACAATGGAATCAAAAGTATTATTATGGTCGATCCACTGATAAGAGCCATTATACTTCTGGCAGATATCTTCAATAATAGAAAGCCCATATCCATGAGCTCCCGGTTCTGATTTCGTAGTCTTATGTGTAAAAGTCTGCATCGGGTTCTTGGTATTGTGCATATACACAGTCAGAAATCCGTTGGAAATGTTTGCAGACAGCCGGATTTCAGGATCAGGATTGCCGGAAGCGCTACAAGCTTCGATAGCGTTGTCCAGAAGATTAAAAAATATACTGCTCAGGTCAGTCGTATTAATGGAAATCTTTTCCGGTAAAAGGATCTCGTAGGATACCTGGATATGTTTCTGTTCTGCACGAAGCCGTTTCCCTTCCAGGATTGCCTGCAACAGGTTATTCTGACAGTAAGGATGAAAGCGTTCCTTCTGAAAAGTCTGATTCAGATTTCTGATGGCAGTATCAGCCTGTTCATATTTTTCCTGTTCCAGGAGTGACTGGAAGTCCTGAAGTCCCTGTACAGTTTTGATCTGAAAATCCCGAGTATCCTGTCTGCGAATCTGAAGACTGTAATCCTGTTCCTGTTTTAATTGTTTCTGCTTTTGAAGAAAAGCCAGTTCCATTTCAGTATTGGATTTCTTTAACACATCAGAAAGAACGCAGTATAAAAGGATACAGATAAGGACCATAAATACTGCTAGGATCAGAAACATATGATCAATTTTTTCTGTATAAATTGTAGACAGAAAATATAGTAGCTGGAATACAAAGAGGAAGAGAAATAAAGGAATCAATTTAATGTTCTTTCTCATGACTGCAATCCTCCTCTGGTTGTTTTTCTTGTGGTCTGCAATTAATCCGGGACAGAACAGAAGCGGTATATGTTTCTGCTTCCTCATATTTTTTCATATCCATCAAATACATGACAGACATGATGTGATTCTCAATATCGTGATTCCATTTCCGGAGACTGGCATATTCATTACTTAACTGAACGGAATCGTTTATCTGCTTTTTCATCAGCTTAATTTCCATTTTTTTCTGTAAATATTCCCTGTGCTGTTGGGCTAAAGAACGGACTGCACGCAGAAACAACAGATAACTGCCGATGCATATGATCCAGTAAATGATGCTCAGAGCCAGAACTGCTTCGGGCTTTTTCTGAAGGGAAATTATAACATTGAGAAAAACCGGAGCGATCAGTGGCAGTAACAGTTGTAAAAAGGTGAGTATTTTCAAATAATCTATACACTGCCGCAGGATTTCTGATATTTTCCAGAGAAGAAACAGGCCAAGCAGGATGTTGGAGAGTTCGATAACGAAATATTCTGCAGGTGAACAACTGGATATCAGGTTGTGCGGAGTATAGGTATCGGTCGGTATAAAAAGATTATGAAGTGCAATGAAAACACTGGTACATAAAATTTCCGGACAGATTATCAGCAGCTGGAAAATAAAATAAACGGCTAATTTTTTCATAAAAGATGCCTGGAATAAAAAAAGTGTTACAAGAAATGTTGTAAGCTGAAATACGATTGTAATTCCATTATGCTGTGATTCACGTTTGATCCAAAATAACAGTGCCATAAATACTGACAGACACAAAAACAGCGGGAGTGAGATCTTGTGTTTGCTTGGCAGGATCCTGCAGCAAAAGTAAAGCAGTCCAAAACACAGATAAAGGCTGGATAGAATACACAAGAATAGATTGATCATATGACTGCTCATTTACTGCACCTCCCTGTGACCGGCAAGCATCATGAAAGCAAACGCGTCCTTAAACTGCTGGTAATAAGATCTGCTGACAGGGATCTCTGTATTATCAGAAAGTATAATGCCCTTATGACTGTAAGTACGTACAGCATGAAGATTAACGGCAAAGCTGTTATGGCAGAGACAGAAATCTGGTTTCATTCTTTCTGTAAGAGCTGTCAGTCTTTCTTTTGTTGTATATGTTCCTGTTCTGGTATAGATCGTGGTCTGCCTCAGATTTCGTTCCAGATAAAGAATATCGGAGCAGAGCACCTGATAATTGCGTGAATTTCCGGAGAAATACAGATACCGTGTATGCAGTTTCTCGAGCTTCTGGCATGCTGTCCTCAGAGCCAGAGGAAGATACTTTTCCATCTGCTGTTTATGGATAAAGTAGGCATGTTCTGTCTCATATACTGCGGTAGCATATTGCAGATACTGGCTGATAAAAATAATCTGAGTGTCCGGGCTGATATAGTTGATCTTTTCTGCAAGTGAGATGCCATTTACATTGTCAGAACCAAGATCAATATCTGTCAGTACAATGGAATAAGGACATCCATTTTCAGCAACAGTCCGGAGAAATTCATCACCGGATGCGAAATGTGTTATTTCAAAAGCTCCCGGAGGATACTTTTGCAGAATAGTATGTATTATTTCATAATGTGAAGGGTTGTCTTCGCAGATTGCAAGTTTCAAAATTGGATTAAGCTCCTTTGGATTAAAGTGGTTGTAGTTTCTTATGTCAGTGACAATATCTGTCGGATATGCCAGATGGATAAAATGAACTGTATTTCCAATAATCATACTATAAAAAATAACGGGATGCAATTTGTCTGTGAGGAAGATTGGAAAAAATCGGTTAAATATGTAGTGAAATATAGTTGTTTGTGTGAATGCATGCGATTTCGGGAGTCTGTGTGATACAATCAGGATATGGAAACAAAGAAGCGATTTTAAAGATTTTGTGCGTGAAAAATTATTAATTCCTGGTACTTTCAAGCGCTGAATATAGAATATATGTGAAAGCGGTATTGTTTCCATGGGAGAAGAAAAATATTATAAGAATGACTGTCTGAAAATCATTATGGACATATATAAAGTGATTGGAAGTATCAGGAAACTTCTGGTAATAATACAAATGACGAAGGAATAGACAGAGAGTGGGAATGGGTTAGCTTACAAGAGCTTCCCATTCCTGCATTTCTTTTCTCGTATAGATAATCGGTAAGATGTTCTTCGTAAAGGACAATCAGCCCCTTTATTATTTCTCAGAGTATTTTTCGATTACACAATTATGTGTTTTCTGTTTTTTATCATAAGAAATTCCAACAAGTAAAATATTGTCAGTATAATTTGTAACAGCCTCAGGGTACTGCCTGTTTTTTATCTGCCGGATTGCGGTCTGGGCATTTTGATTCCATTTTAACTCAACAACAAGTGCAGGGTAATCTCTGGAATATTCTGGTTTTGGGAGGTAGACAAAATCTGCAAAACCTCTGCCTGCAGGAAATTCACGTATAGGTTTAAAATAATACCGCATAGTGCTGAGATAACCGATGGACAGAATGCTGCTGAGGGAGTTTTCGTTGTTGTACTGAATAGCTGAAGCGTATTCATTGTGTATTTTTTCAATGGATCTGGCCACAGTGTCTGCGTCCATGTCCAGAGTGGCATCCAGCAACTCTGAGGATTCCTGCTGGAATGTCAGAAATTCATTCCATTTCTTTCGTTTAACAGCTTTGGCAAGTTCCTGACGGATTTCTTCGTTTGGAACAAATGCAGAATGAGTGTCCTGATCATAACCCAGATATCCCAGATGGATCAGGCAGGTAAGAATATCATCTCTGCAGGTAAAGTTCACCATATCATTCTGGAAAGTCGTAGGATCGATTTCTACGGAATTACCGGACAACATTTCTATAATGGCAGTTTTGAGTCCGTCAAAATCCATATTGATCAGAGGCACAATTGCTTCGTAGGTTCCGGTATCCGACCAGTAGCTTTGGAATTTATTCCAGATCATTAATTCTACTACTGCTTTAGGATTGTATACCTGATATTGCTCCAGCAGATAACCGTCATACCAGTGCTTGGTTTTGGAGAAATCCCGGTGGTATTTTTCGCAGAGCATTCGTACTTCTTCCTCCGTAAAGCCAATATATCTGGAAAAGATCCTGGCGTCAGTCATTGTAAACTCCGCAAAATTGTTCAGAGCTGACTGTGTTTTGATTTTTTTGATTGGAAGAATCCCGGTGAGGTAAGCCAGTTGAATATATTTGGTAGGTTCAGAACCTTTGAACATACCGCGGAGAAAGTTGATGTATTCCTCTTGGACTACCAGGTCGGTAGAGGCATCTCGGATTAAAACATCCCATTCATCAATAATTACTACGAACTTTTGACCAGTGGCAGTGTTAATGCAGGACAGAGCCTCAGGCAGAGAGCTTATGGAGTCAGGCAGAATTTCAGGGTAATAATTTCTTAATTCCAGAATCGTTTTTTCAGTGATGTAGGAAACTACATTCTCCGGACCGCCGGCTGGTTCCATACACCATTGAATATCCAGATGGATCACATCATATTGATTCAGATATTTCGTGAAACCAGGTGCCTGACCGATTTCCAGAGATGAGAACATTTCTTCGGAACTACAGCCTTTACAGTAATATGCGGTGAGCATATCGGCAGTGATGGATTTCCCGAACCTACGGGGGCGACTGTTGCATATGAATTTTGCAGTGGTGTCCATAACCTTATTTGTATATGCCAGTAAACCGGTTTTATCTACATAGATTTCTGAATTCAGCGCAACCTGAAAAGCGCTGTTTCCCGAATTTACAAATCGTCCCATGGAAATGACTCCTTTCTGTTCAGTGTTTTTTATCATGTATACTGATTGGTTTCTTTGTTCTATTGTAAAATGCTATATTCAGAATGTCAATGAGACATGGCAAAGATATCTGACATCTGATACGGGAGCGCAGGAATAAATTTTGTCAATAGAATAATCCCCTGGAAGTACTGATTAACTTCCGGGGGATTATCTTGTGATACAAATATGTACTGTTATATAGTGCGTATATAACGTTTTAACTCCTCGTAAAAATTTTCTCTGGTTCCGGCCATGATAATGATGATTATCAAATCATCAAGCTGTCTCACCCGATATGCCAGTTCATAATTAGTTTTATTATAATAAATGTCATAACCGTACATTCCTGCCAGATCACCTGTCTTTTCTTCGCCGATGGAATAATCTTCACATATCATTTCAATAGCTTCTTTGTACAGAGATTTCAGCTTTTTATCTTTAAGTTTTTTCAGAAATTTTGCTGCAGGTGGAAGGATCTGTACCTGTGTCATTTTTCATCCTCCGTTCCGAAAACATCCTCTAAGGAGTATCCTCCTGATTTAGATTCTGCGACCCGGTCTGCTTCGGCAAGCATTGCTTCAACTGCCGGACGGATTTTTCGCTGTGTCTGTTTAAATTTCTCAAGTAATTCTTCACCGCTATATCCCTGTCTGATCAGATCGGCAAGAATCTGTTCGGCAAATTCACCACTGGTATTTTCTTTAACGGGGCGTAAAACCAGTTCGTTTCCACGCATGATACATTCTGCTTCCGTATTAAAACCCAGAAGCGTAAAAAATTTCTGCGGGATAGTAATCTGGCGTTTAGATGAAATACTGACTTTTTTTGATTCCATGGATGCGCTGCCTTTCAATGGGATTGTTGCTGTTGCCATTCGTGTATGCCTCCTTCCTATTTTATGTTTGTTTATTCTGTAATATACATACTGCTTGGTTTCTTTGTTCTTTGTTATATTGTAAAATATTATGTTTGGGATGTCAATTACAGAGAAGTAAAATCAGTTTCTTTATTGAATAGAAAAATTTTTCTATTTGGCAGAAAATATGATTAGTGATATCATAAAAATATATCTGTAAAATTGTGCAAATGTATCCTGCTTCTGCATTGCGGTAATTCCATGAAACGATGCAATGGATTCTTTTATCAAGTGTGTTAAACAGAATCGGCGAAAGACATTGTACAGAAACAGCAGGAGTTAAGGATGGAAGATATAATGGAAGACAATTTTGAAAAATTAAATCTGCTTCTGGAGCAGGAACAGTGTGAATTTGTGGATATTCCAGATAGTTTTACCGGACAGACGGAGAGTGGAGAATTACGACTGATCTATCTGATGAATGATGCAGTGGAGAGTTTTCTGATTCTGAAAAATGCCAGGATGACGGGAAATTATGTCAGGGATTATGAAGGAGAGTTTGAGGGCTCTATAGAGAAAGCGGACAGGGATTTATGTGAGGCAGAGTATATTTTGGTGATTCATCAGGGGCAGAATGTGTTTACTGTATTCTTTGAAGATATTTTGCTGGAAACACAGTTGTATAATTATGGAGAGCTGGGACATTTCTGGGTGAAGGGCTATGAAAATCTCAGGGTAATGGAGTATCAGATTGCCATATTGCGTGATAAATATGAGTATCTGGGAGAAAAATATTGCACTGAGTATGAAGGAAAGCTGGCAATGCTGCGTGATTTCCCACCGTTAAATTATCTTTTTTATCCGGCAGTACCGGAGAAGTATATTGTTCCGGTGGACAATCCATGGGAGGTAACGGCGGAAGCACTGGCAGTTATGCAGGAACTGGCAACGGAAGCAGGAGATGAAAAACTGGGAAAAATGCTCAGGCGCTATGAAAAAAATTCGGATATATCAAATGCCAAAAAGATAGCCGGAATGCTTTGCAGGAGCAGTCATTTACCGGTGATTACTCTGCTGGGAGAAAAAATCAGGGAAGCAGCATCGGTCTATCCGGACAGAGATTTTGGCAGAAAACAGAATAAATATCTACATGAATTGATGGAAAAAGCTGAACGAAGAAAAGAAGAATTGGAAGCAGAGAATGTTCAGACTCTGATCTACAGAGAAGAACCTTTCATTTATGACTGTGATTCCATATCGTTTCAGGTATATCTTATGATTGTGAGAAAAGGTGTATGGAAGCAGAAAATAATGGTTGAGAAAATATAAAGTAGTCCGAACAGGAATAAAGAAGGGATTATAATAATAATGGATAAATTATTAGACTTAACAAGAGACTTTGATGCAGCGAAAGCTGCTTTTGAAGCATATCTGGATGAATATGACAGAGCAGATGATAAGATTCATCTGAAGATCGTACATACTTATGGAGTGGTTGATGCAGCAGAGGACATTGCCCGCCGTATGGGGCTGGGTGAGGAAGATGTACAGCTGGCGAAGGTAATCGGATTGCTCCATGATATTGGAAGATTTGAACAGATTAAACGATTTGACAGCTTTGAACCGGGAACCATGGAGCATGCAGTATATGGTGCACAGCTTCTGTTCGGACCGGAGAAAATGATCCGCAGATTTGTGAAGGATGACAGGTTTGACAGTTTGATCTGCACTGCGATTGAGAAGCACAGTGATTTCAAACTGGAAGGAATTACGGACGAGAGAACCCTGCTTCATGCAAAGTTAATCCGAGATGCAGACAAGCTGGATAATTGCAGGGTAAAGCTGGAAGAGTCAATGGAAACACTTCTGGGAGTGGATGAGAAGGGTGTTGGTGAAGGAGTAATCGCACCAAAGGTATGGGAGTCCTGTATGGCAAAGGAATCTGTATTATCTTCAGACAGAGTTTCAAAAGTGGACTACTGGATTTCCTATATTGCTCAGTATTATGACATCAATTTCCCGGAAACCTATGAGATCATGCGTGAACATGATTATGTGAAAAGGATCATGGACAGGGTTCCTTATGCATTGCCGGAAACACAGGAAAAGATGGATATTCTGGCAGCAGAGATGGGGGAATATATGGATGAGAGAATTCGAAACAAAAAATAATCAGGAGAAATTCACCTGCGGAGAATTGGAATATCAGGTCATAAGAAGTGCCAGAAAAACCATGACTCTGGAGGTTCACAGGGATGGAAACGTAATCGTTCGCGCACCTCTCCGTACAGGTCTGCCGAGGATCAAAAGATTTGTAAACCAGAAGCAGGAGTGGGTTCTGGGATGTCTGGAACGGACAAAAGAATACCGGGAACAGAAGCCGCTGAGCGCAGATCTGAGCGAATCGAAACGAAATGTCTATATACGAAAAGCAAAAGAAACGATTACCAAAAGAGTTTCTTATTTTGCCAGACTCATGGGCGTTTCTTACCGCAATATCACCATCAGAGAACAGAAAACAAGATGGGGAAGCTGTAGCAGTGAGAAGAATCTGAACTTTAACTGGAAACTGATACTGGCGCCTCCGGAAGTGCTGGATTATGTAGTGGTACATGAACTCTGCCATCTGAAGGAAATGAATCATTCGAAGGCATTCTGGGACGAGGTCGGGAAAGTAATGCCGGAGTATGAGACGTACAAGTTGTGGCTGAAAGAAAACGGATGGAAGTTATAAATATATCTTTGGGTGTTGATATTTTATAACTCTGGAAAAGAAATACTTTGATGTGAATTTAAGGGGATAAATGTTAATGAAAATGATAGCTGATCTGCACATTCATTCCAGATTTTCCATGGCGACAAGCAAAGAGGGCACGCCTGAAAATCTGGATTTCTGGGCGAGAAAGAAAGGAATTTCACTGATTGGAACAGGTGATTTCACGCATCCGGTATGGAGAGAAGAACTGAAGGAGAGACTTGTTTCAGAGGGAAACGGCCTGTATCGTCTCAGAGATGAATACGTAAAAGAAGAAAGCCGGAAGTTCCCGGGAGAAGGAACACGTTTTGTTGTCTCCGGGGAAATCAGTTCTATTTATAAGAAAAATGGAAAGACCAGAAAAGTACACAATGTAATCCTGCTTCCCGGTCTGGAGGCAGCAGATGCCATGGCACAGCGTCTGGAAAAAATCGGAAATATTCACTCAGATGGTCGTCCGATTCTTGGTCTGGACAGTCATGATCTTCTGGAAATGATGCTGGATGTATGCCCGGAAGGAATTCTGATTCCGGCTCATATCTGGACACCGCATTTCTCTGTATTAGGTGCGAAATCAGGATTTGATTCTGTAGAGGAATGTTTCGAGGAACTGGCACCGTATATACATGCACTGGAAACAGGGCTTTCCTCTGACCCGGCTATGAACTGGAGAATTTCCAAACTGGACCGCTATCAGCTTGTATCCAATTCAGATGCACATTCCCCGTCTAAGCTGGGGCGCGAGGCGAATCTGTTGGATATTGACTGTTCCTATGAAGGACTTTATCGGGCAATCCAGACTGGCGAAGGGCTGGAAGGAACAGTAGAATTTTTTCCTGAAGAGGGGAAATATCATTTCGATGGTCACAGAAAATGCGGTGTATCATTAAGCCCGGTGGAAGCAGAACGGCTTGGAGGAATCTGCCCTGTCTGCGGAAAGAAGCTGACCATGGGCGTAGATCACAGAGTAGAACAGCTTGCAGACAGAGCGGAAGGTTTTGTGAAAAAAGATGGTAAGAAATATGAAAGCCTTGTACCTCTGCCGGAAGTGATCTCTACATGTATGGGCTATTCCGCTGCAAGTAAGAAAGTGCAGGGGTGTTTTGAACAGATGATTCAGACACTGGGGACAGAATTCGACATTCTGCGAAATGTACCGTCAGAAGATATTAAATCCTGTGCAGGAGAACGGATTGCGGAAGGAATTGAAAATGTAAGAACCGGAAATGTGAAGAGAATTCCGGGGTATGATGGGGAATATGGAAAGATTGAATTGTTTGATGAAAATTAAACATAGAATGATGAAATTATAAAACGGCCTATAAGAGAATGATTAGCGAGGAAATAGTGTATGAAGAAAATAGGGATTATTTCAGATACCCATGGCCTGCTCAGGCCGGAAATACTGGGAATTTTAAAGGGTTGCGACTGTATTATCCACGCAGGTGACGTAAACAAACCGGAAATTCTGGATACACTGCGTATGATGGGTTCTATTTATGTAGTCCGAGGAAATAACGACAAAGATTGGGCAGAGGGAATGGCGAAAACCTTACACTTTACCATAGAAGGGGTAAAATTTTTCATGACTCACAATAAAAAAGATGTAGACTGGGATTTAAAAGACACACAGGTAGTCATCTTCGGACATACCCATAAATACTTCGAAAAAATGATAGACAACCGTCTATGGCTAAACCCGGGAAGCTGCGGCCCCAGACGCTTCGACCAGGAGATTACCATGGCAGTAATGACAGTCGACAATGGAACCTATCAGTGGGAAAAGGTTGCTATGATTCCTGAAAAGTAAACAGAAGACAAAGTAGATTGGTCAGGAGGGAAGAAAAAATACACAGTAATGAAGGTGGTGATAATATGCACAAGTGGAATGAGATTACAGATGAGAATTCGCTGAAGGAATTTATGGAAAGAGTGTCGTTTTTCCATGATAGCTGTATCAAAGAGATGCATTATCTGAGCGGAGCATATGTTAATGAAAACCTGGATATGTATCCTGTAAACGATCGCAGGATTTTGAGAGTAATAATACAACGGCAGTATGAAGAAGATTCAATGATTGAAATGGAATTTCAGGGATTAAAATACTTAAAGTTATTTCCGGCAGACGAACGCTATTCATGCGAAATACTCGATTCCAATATAATTCTGAAAGAGGATTGTATCATCTGGAGCGACTGCGAAGATAAAACAGAGCTGGAAGATGGAGACACAGGAACTTTGGTATGTGCATCTAAACTTCGATGGCGTTCGATTTTCGGATATATGGGAGAGAAGAATTATTGGTAGGTGTGCCCTTTCCCACATTTCTTTTGACCCAAGGGGTGTGTAACAGCACAGTCTCTACTTCAATAATCCTTTGGATAAAGCCTTTATGATTTATGTAAAGTATATCGTATTTATTCTTTTTCGTAAAGAAGTCTGGATGGAAGTTCTGCTTACCACAGTATAATATATAGAAGAAAAAGTTTTTGCAGAAAAGAATCAGGATTCTGTAAAAACTTTTTTTTTACGCAGAAACAACCTTGCAATTTGTGATGAATACGCTATAATAAAAAAACGTAATGAACCAAGATTGGTTAGACCAATATAAAGGAGTTGAATATTTGAAAAATAAAAAAGAACGAGACTGGAAGTTTATCATCGGTATGATTGTTCTGCTCGCCATTTTTGCTGTAATGGGAGGTGCTTTCTGGAATATGGTAGGAAAGCAGGCACAGATAGTCAGGGAGGAAGAGCAGAAAGAGGAAGCAAATGCTATTTCTGCAATCTATATCGAGACAGGAGAATTTCTGAAGACCGGAGTTTTTGTGGATCTGAACAATGGAACTATTTTCAGCGCAGACATACCGGCAGAGGGCATTTACAATAAAAAAGGAAAATTAATTTCCGATGATGTATTGGAAAATGGGGATAAAGTAAAGATATACGGCGATGGGATCATGCTGGAATCTTTCCCGGGACAGTATCCGGGCGTGACAAAGATCCAGAGAACCGGTCGAGCATCTCTCGAGGAAACTCAGGAGTACGAAGATCAGGTAACTGGAATGATGAAGCCTGTAGCCGTTCAGTAAGGATTAGAGGAGACTGAAAATGAAATACGTAAGACAATTCTGGATTATTTTACTGATATCCGCAATGGGAGAGGCATTACATGTTCTGATTCCGCTTCCTGTACCTGCAAGTGTGTATGGACTGGTGATCATGCTGATCGCACTGGGAACACACATTATCAGGCTGGAACAGGTCAAAGAAGCAGCTGAATTTCTCATAGAGATCATGCCGGTTATGTTTATTCCGGCAGGTGTCGGATTACTGACAGCCTGGGGCATACTGAAACCGGTATGTGTGCCGATCATTCTGATCACAGTGATCACCACAGTTGTGGTAATGATTGTGACAGGTCGTGTCACACAGGCAGTTATTCGTATGGACAGAAAGAAAGGACAGAAAAGATCATGACACAATTTATGAGTAATTCCCTGTTTTTTGGCGCAGCGATCAGTCTGATCGCATATGAGGCAGGACTTCTTTTGAAAAGAAAATTTAAGATGGCAATTTTTAATCCGCTTCTGATCGCGATCATTGCAGTAATAGCTGTGCTTTGTTTACTGCATATTGATTATGATACCTATAATCAGAGCGGTCAGTATATAAGCTACCTGCTCACACCTGCAACGGTCTGCCTGGCAGTTCCGCTGTATCAGCAGATGGAACTTCTGAAAAAGAATCTGAAAGCTGTAATCATTGGAATTGTTTCTGGTGTGCTTGCCAGTCTGGTCAGTGTGCTGATCCTTGCAAAGCTGTTCAGCCTGAGTCATGAACAGTATGTAACACTTCTTCCGAAGTCTATTACAACTGCCATCGGAATGGGCGTTTCTGAAGAACTTGGAGGCATTGTGACTATTACAGTTGCAGTTATTATTATTACCGGTGTTCTTGGAAATATGATCGCAGAGACTGTGATCAAACTTGCGCGTATTGAAGAACCAATCGCTAAGGGCCTGGCACTTGGAACCTCTGCCCATGCTATCGGTACTGCAAAGGCAATGGAGCTGGGTGAAATAGAAGGTGCCATGAGCAGTCTTGCGATTGCGGTTGCAGGTCTGCTGACAGTTGTAGGTGCATCTGTGTTTGCTCAGTTTATGTAAAAAATATAACATTAAAATCAGATAAGAGGATTGTCGTGGCAGGTGATGAGTGGCACGGCAGTCTTTTTTATGTTATAGGAAATTACTCCGTAATGTTCCTATAACATAAAAAAGCCCTCCGGGCAGGATTCTTTCTTAATTTTAAGTTTCAGAATCCGGAAAAATTTATAATAAAAAAACGGCAAACAAATGTTCTAAAAACTCTTCCATTTTTGAAATGGGTATGTTATTATATATCAAAAGAAAGAGAATATATGTTCGGAAAATATGTTCGGGCATAATCGATCAGAGGATAAGGGCGATTTTTATCTGTCTGACATGAAGGAGGAGTAAAATGATGAATGCAGTAAATACCACACAGAGAATGAGAAGAAAGGAAAGACATAAATTTTCAAGGACAATGGCAGTGATCCTGGGGCTGATCGTTACCTTGGAAGTGATGGTTGCAGGTGGTATGATATTTAATATTGATTTTCATTCTGCTGACATGGTTGCAGTAGTTATGGGATTTATGGTGTTATATGCGGGGATTGTGGCAATCCTGACAGACAATTGATTACTGTACGGAAAATGTTACTGAGAACGGAGTGAACAGTAACACCGGAAAATTATGTGATAAGATATTTCCGGCAGAACATTAGACAAAAAGCATACCAGATGATATGATTAGCAGTAGATGATCAGAGAAGAGATAACGTGAAAATAATGGGACAGAAAGTAAGAAAGGGAAATTATGACTGTAAAATCAAGTCTTTTGGAAATGCTGGAGAAGAATAAAGGAGAAGTGCTTTCCGGTGAGAGCATTGCCGGTGAGCTGGGATGCACCAGGGCAGCAGTGTGGAAGGCAGTAAAGTCGCTCCGGGAAGAAGGGTATCATATAGAAGCAGGACCGAATAAAGGATATATGCTTGCGAAGGATACGAACCGTCTGTCGCAGGAGGGAATCCGCCTGTTTCTGGATGATCCGAAGGTTAAGATAGATATTTATGATGAACTGGAATCTACGAACCAGACTGCCAAGAAAGAAGCTATGATGGGAGAGGCCGGACATGGGGCATTTGTCATTGCCAGGAGCCAGACTGCAGGCAGGGGGCGCAGAGGCCGGGAATTCTATTCTCCTGCAGATACAGGTCTTTACATGAGTGTGATCCTGAAGCCACAGGGAACCATATATGACAGTCTGCTGATCACAACTGCGGCAGCAGTGGCAGTCTACAGAGCAGTTGCTCAGATCTGTGGAATCCAGCTTGATATTAAATGGGTTAATGATCTGTTTTATAAAGGAAAGAAAGTCTGTGGAATCCTCACAGAGGCTGTCACAGATTTTGAGAGCGGAAACATTGAGTTTGTGGTAGTTGGCATGGGATTGAACCTCTATCTGGACCAGGAGAACCTGCCTGCGGAATTAAGAAATATAGCGGGAGCTCTTTATGAGACAAAAGAAAATGCAGAACAGACAGACCGTAATAAACTGACTGCAACGATCGTGAACGAGCTGCGAAAAGAAACAGCAGATCTGAAACTGTCTCCGGATTATGTGACACATAATATGATCCCGGGACATCAGATCACAATTACAGACGGAAACTCTTCCAGACAGGCATTTGCATTGGAGATATGCAGGGACGGACGGCTGAAAGTACGGGAAGAAGATGGACAGGAGACAATATTATCCTTTGGAGAAGTTTCGGTATCCATGTGAGGATAATGAGAATGGGATTGTTACATGAAGGTAGATTCCTTGATGTGACAATCCCATTTTGTGTCATGATTCAGAATTTGTTGTTTGTGATGAAGCATCCTTCTGAGACACTTCGGCGGCAGAATCTTTTTTCAGAGATACCGGGTTGCCGGTAGTGGTGTTATCTGTGACATCTGTATCTGTGCAGCAATCGGGATTCGTTGTATCTGTGGTGTTTTTAGCTGCGTCAGTTGTTATATCCGAAATATTCTGCTGATACGGACGATAAGGTGTCCAGTAATGTTCTTCCTCAGTAAAGCTGTCGGGCTGTTCTTCATCCAGTGCATCCTTCTTGCGGGTGAGAATATAAATCCCTGCAAAAATGATAGCAGCTGCAATCACAAGCTGCGGCAGATGATATGTGAATCTGCCGATAACATCAGCCAGATATCCGGGTAAGATCATATAGAGGAAATCTACCAGGGTGTTCCACAGAATAGAAGCACCAAGGAAAATCAGAAGAATCGCAGTTATCTTTCCGTGATGTTTAAGCAGAGAACTGATATCTCCTGCCAGTTCATCCATATGAAGGACATAGGAATCTTCTATGGAGTAAAATTCTTCCTCAGAAAGAGACTTCAGATTGTGCACATTAAAGAAACTGTAGAACCAGATGATCGGGATCAGAAACACAAGCCAGTCCATTCCGGTACATGCTCCGATGGCAAAGATACCCCAGAATAAGAACATAATACTGATTCCCTGTTTTTTGAACCCCATGTACATTTCTCCTGCGCCTGGGATCAGGGAGAAGATAAAAAGCCAGAATCCACGTTTTTGTTTTTGCATACTTTTATTTGCCTCCATTCATTAATTTGCTGGAAAAATCACTGACATATTTTATAAAAGAGCTGGTGCCATCACCAATGTTCTGTCCAAGTTCTCTGGTGAACTGGTACAGTCTGCCGCTTTCGTGCTCGGGCAATATTCTGTCTGTCTGAGAGGAAGTATCCTGATGTAAGGAAGTGAAATCCAGGTTCGGGATACTGAATAAAAGCAACAGGGCAACCATCACACCGGCAGCAGTCTGAAGACTGTAATGGAGCAGCTGGATTTTGCGGGATGCTTTATTTGCTGCCCGGGCAAGCTGCACTTCACCGGAGCCTGCTTTGTCCAAAATCTGTTCCATCAGATAGGAGGGAGCAGTATCCGTACTGTTGTTTTCCTGTTCTATCATCTGATCCAGACAGAAATCGCAGTGATCAAGATGTGACAGAAACTCAATGACTTCCTGTGTGTTCATATTTCCGTTGTCAAATTCTATTAAATCCTTCTTATTAATATGCATCTAATCACCCCTTTCAAGCATTTTTTTCAGCATTGCCCTTGCGCGATAGAGTTGTGTCTGAATTGTTTTCGGATTTTTCCCTGTCTGCTGTGCAATCTCAGGTACTGATAATTCTTTGCAGAAATGTGCGTAAGCGACTTCTTTGTAAGGACTTTTCAACTGCATACACAATGCTTCTACGTGAGTGTTGGATGCAGTTTTCATATATTCATCTTCGGGAGAGGATTGCCTGTCCGGAATCTGGGAAAAGTAGGTGTCTTCTGTTGGAATACTTCGCCGCCCGGCTGCTTTCAGATAATCCAGACACTTTCGGACAGCGATCTTACTTAACCAGGCTTTCTCATAATTACCATCAAAGCGGGAAAGGTTCTTATAGGCAGACAGAAAGACTTCCTGAGTGAGATCTTCGGCATCAAATGGATTACCGACAGATTTCAGGCAGATCGAATATATTAAGTTCTGGTATTGCTTAATCAGATATTCCAGATATTGCTTTTCTGTGATCATTACTGTCTCCTTTTTCCTGTTCATTTAATTATAACGCAGGAGGTGGGGGAATGGATTCAGATATTGGAGGAATATTGGAAAATCTTTGGGGTGGGGACGCGCAGAAAAATAGTTTGTTTTGTGTGCGGTTTCGGACACTAAGATATTCTAAGCTGGCAAAAATCTGCTAAAGGCATGAGAAAAATGCCACAAACTCGCCGCATAGCGGCTCAGACAGTGTGTCATTTTTCTCATAACGCAGATTTTTGCCAGCTAAGAATATCTAAGTATCCTGCAAATGCACACAAAACAAACTATTTTTCTGCGCTGGTGATTGGCTGTTTTGCTTAGCGGATTTTTATAAAAATATCTCGGAGTGACAGTCTTGCGAACACTTCTGATTTGGTCTATACTGGATTGCAATGAAATAAAATATGGCATTTATGTTTATATGGAAGATAATGCAGGGTAATGTGACAGTTAAAAAGGAGAGACAGATTATGACAGAAACAAGACGTTTATATTATGAAGATGTATATAAAAAAGAATTCACCGCAACTGTTGTAGAGTGCAGAGAGCAGAAGAAGGGCTATGTGGTCATTTTGGATGAGAGTGCTTTTTATCCGGAGGGTGGCGGTCAACCAAGTGATGTGGGAACGCTGGGTGATGCAAAGGTGACAGAGGTTCATGAGAAAGATGGAGAATTACTTCATTATACTGATAAGGCTCTGGAAGTGGGGGCGAAGGTTGAAGGAAAAATTGACTGGGCGCGGCGTTTTGACCTGATGCAGCAGCATTCCGGTGAGCATATGGTCAGCGGTATTATTCATGAGAAGTATGGTTATGATAATGTGGGTTTCCATATGGGAAGCGATGTGATTACTGTAGATCTGAATGGTATGCTGGATGATGCGCAGCTTGCAGAAATTGAGCGTGAAGTGAATGAGAGAGTCTGGGAGGATAAGGAAGTTGTGATCACTTATCCTGATGCTGAGGAACTGAAGACTATTGATTACAGAAGTAAGAAAGAATTGACAGGACAGGTTCGTATCGTGACGTTTCCGGGAGTAGACGTATGCGCCTGCTGTGGAACCCATGTGACACATACAGGTGAGATTGGAATGGTGAAGCTTCTTTCTGTAGTGAAATTCCATGATGGTATCCGTATGGAGATGATCTGCGGTAAACGTGTTCTGGATTATCTGAATATGGTGAATGAGCAGAATCATCAGATTTCCATGAAGCTTTCTGCAAAGATGGACAGAACAGCAGATGCAGTACAGCGTCTTCAGGATGAGAATTTCCGTATGAAAGGCCAGGTTGCCCGTATGGAAGAAGAGATGTTTAGGGCAGAGGCTAAGAAATGGGAAGGTGCAGGAAGTGTCCTGATCTTCAAAGAAGGTCTGGAAGCAGATTCTGTACGTAAACTTGCGGATGCAGTGATGAATACCTGTGAGGGCTGCTGTGCAGTATTTTCCAGAAATGAAGATGGAAGCTATAAGTATGCTATGGGCGAGATTGACGGGGATTTACGGCAGTATACAAAGGAAATGAATGCTGCATTAAACGGAAGAGGCGGCGGAAAGCCATTCTTTGTCCAGGGGTCTGTGCAGGCAGCAGAAGACGAAATCCGAAATTTTTTTGAAAAATAAAAAATTGTAGATAAAAGATTAAGTAAAACTGCGGAGCGGTTATTGAGCATAGAGTTGCATAGCGAAGCGGATGAGTTTATCCGTCTGACTCTATGCTTTGAGTTAAGAAAGCAGCAGGGAAGAGGAAGAGAAACAGGAAATGTTTGGAGAATGTCATGCGCATATCATTATGGATGGCGTGAATTACCGCCATGCAATTGATATGCATAAAAATGGACCGGACGATAAGATCATAAGAGAGCATCTGAAAGCATACCAGGAACGGGGAATTGTTTTTGTACGGGATGGCGGTGATGCGCTGGGTGTTTCTGCGAGAGCGAAAGAGCTTGCACCAGAGTATGGAATAGATTACAGAACTCCGATATTTGCCATTCATAAAGAAGGACATTATGGTTCTATTGTGGGAAAAGGTTTTGCCACAATGGTGGAATTTCATAAGCGTGTTCTGGAGGCGAAACAGGCAGGGGCAGATTTCATTAAGATTATGACTACCGGGATTCTGGATTTTAATGAACATGGAGCCATTACCGGAACACCTCTGGATGGGTCAGAGGTAAAGGAAATGGTACATATTGCACATGAAGAAGGTATGGCTGTTATGTCCCATACCAACGGAGATTACGGAGTGCAGGCAGCAGTGGCTGCCGGAGTGGACAGTCTGGAACATGGAAACTATATGAATGAAGAAAGCCTTGCCATGCTGGCAGAGAGCGATACAGTCTGGGTTCCGACTCTGGTTACAGTGAGAAATCTTCTGGGAGACGGGCGTTATGATGATGAGACTCTGAAACCGATCATAGAATCCGCAGAAGAGAATATCAGAAAAGCATTCCGGCTGGGAATAAAAACAGCCCCCGGAAGTGATGCGGGGGCTTACAGAGTTCTTCATGGAAAAGGAATCCGGGATGAAGTTCAGTCCTTTGCAGAAATCCTGGGAGATCAGGATGCTACATACCGCTGGCTTGCGGAAGGTGAAGCGGAAATCAAGAAGAAATTTACGGTTACTGTTCACTGGTGATATCCCGCAAGGTGTTTTGTGTGAGCGAAGGTCACAGAAAACCCGAGACATACCGTGCGAATTTATGCGATTAGCATAAATTAAGTTTGTGAAGCAAACGATACTCCTTGGGCATTGCACAAGGAGGTTCATATTTCCTGCATCGCGAAGCGTGTTACTGAGAACGGAGTGAACAGTAACAATTTACGCATCCTGTACCTTAATTGCTGTATAAATATTAGAAGATTTTGATTTGGATGGATGGAAGGTAACACACACATAGTCGCCGTATTCCATGCCGCCTGCAGTGAGATCCTGCGCGTTTTCTGTACGGAAGGTATCTATGGCACCGTCATCTGTCTGTACAGTGATGGTGTTGGCAGTACTTCCAATGATCGTGCCGGTTACTGTAAAGGAAATATGTTTGTCATTAATGGTATCAGGATCCTCACCTGTCACAGCAATAATACGGACTTCTTCCAGGGATGTTGTTTCCAGATCTCCGATATAAGTAACATTAACATGAGATCCCGGGGCAATTCCTCCCTTGAAGTAAGCGGGGATTGCTGACATATCCAGATTAAAGGAGGTGTCACTTCCGGCAGGAAGAATCCGGAGGATATTCAGATTTACTCCCTGTACAGTTGCCAGCAGCTGTTTTTCTTTATTTTCTATCTGCTCCGGTGTTTGTGTGAGCTTTGGATCTGGAGTTGGGGTGGGATCCGGTATTTCCAGATCTTTCAGATCTGAAATACTCAGCACTTTCAGGTGACTGGCATTTAAGGATGCGGAAGAATCATTGGAGGTATCCGGGAATTTCCCCTTGAATGTAAGGTAAACCCAGTCACCGGCTTTGATTCCATTCTGATAATACTGTTTTGTTCCTGTGATCGGATAGGTGGCTGTTTTTCCCTTCTTTGATTTTATTGTGATGGTATTGGAAGTCAGGGAAATGACCTGCCCATGTGCAGTGCGCTTTTTCAGTTTGTTTTTTTTATGAAATTCATCTACAACCTTCAGAACATGTACACTGCCTGTGTCAGTACCGGAAAGCTGACCTTCGTAAATGATACTGATCTCATCGCCGGTGATCATGCCGCCTTTACATTCCAGAGTGGCATTGGAAACATTAAATACATAGGAGGCACTGTCCGTGTTCAGAATAAGCTGGCTTCCTGAAAAATCCTGCAGGGTACCGGAAAGTTCATCCATATAGATACGGTCTTTTGTTTCGATTTCAGTTGTGATGTCAGATGAAGAAGTAAGTTCCCGGACGGATGTGTCTCCGGTGGATGTGAATTGTTCCAGTATGGTTTCAGGGCTGCATCCGGCAAAAGAAAAGCTAAGGCCGGCACAGACACATGCAGCAAGCAGTTTTTTCATAATATAGACAGGACCTCCGATAAATCATTCGTTTGAACATGATTCCTGCCGTATGCAATAATTATTTACAGGGAGGGATATTGCTTTCCGGCGGTTCGGGGATAAAATCAAAAATTTTCCGGTAGCTTTCCCATTCGTCATTATCTTTGGCAGGAGTGCATATCAGGCCGGTACATTCCGTACAGGCGTTGGTATTCAGGTAATTATCATAACATATATTATAAGGATTTTGGCAGTTATTTTTACATATTTCTGACATTTTTTACCTCCATGATTATAGCAGACCGGGGCGGGATATCTGTATTCATGTAATTTCTCATTTCTGAAGATGTCGGACTGCTGCATAATGTTATAGTATTAGTATATGCGGCTGTTTTATTCATAGACTTACGAGTGTTTGCAGCAATATTCTCAAGTAAAAAAAACAGACCATTCGTATAGAATGAACAAAAAACAGCATTCAAATTTGTGAAAATAATAACGAAAAATATATTGCAATTTCTATGGATTGTGTTATAATTTCGATAAATAAATAATAGCGAAGTAGGATTTTATGCGTCAAGTGTTCACAGGCTGGGGAGTCGCCGTGAAACGAAAAGCAGAAAGCGTGCTGCTTACGATATGATTTCCGCACCCGTTGCTACATATGAGAGCATCTCATAATGTGGAGGGATTATTATTTATGTAACTACTCTATTTTTTAAACACATTATGGAGGTGTTTTTATTATGCAGAAAAAACAATATTGGAACGTAAAAACATTGGTGTTCATGGCTCTTCTGATCGCCATGCATCTGGTACTCACACGAGTTCTGGTCATTGATCTTGGTGCGTACCGTATTTCTGTGGGAAGTGTATGTACAATCCTTGCAGGTCTGTGGCTTGGCCCGGTAGCTGGTGGTGTCTGTGGATTATGTGCGGATATTATCGGGTGTTTTATGAAAGGCTATGCTGTAAATCCGTTTATCACAGTTGCAGCAATCCTCTGGGGTGTGCTTCCTGCCCTTGCAAAACCATTATTTGCAAACAGAAAGAAAACAGGAAAGACAGTTGGTATCTGCGTATCTATCGTGGTAACTGCAGTTCTCAGCTCTCTGGTGCTTACAACAGCAGGACTTGTGATCATGCTTGGATATAATTTCTATGCGATCATGCCCGGAAGACTGGTACAGTTTGCAATTATGATCCCGATTTACTGTGTATTAACATGTCTGCTGTATTTCAGCCCGCTGACAGCGATGGTTGTAGGTAATACATCACCTGCAGTGCTGAAAAACAAAACCGTATAATTGAGTCGGACATGAAATACAGAAAAAGACCTGAACATTAGAACGATGTACGGCATAGCTGGCGCGAGTTATGTTAATTACATATCAATTGATTCCCCGAAAAAGAAAAGTTAAAATCTAAAAAAACTAAGAACTATCTGTAAAAGCAGAAAATGAAAATGCTTTACAGATAGTTCTTTTTTATTTCTCTGGTGGGAAATTTCCGTTTTCATCCGGCTGTACGCGGAACCAGTAAGTATAAAGCTGCTGGAATCCAAGTGATCTGTATAATGCCCGGGCATTGTCATTTCCTTCTACAACCTGAAGATATGCATTCTGTGCACCTTTTTTCATTCCTTCTTTCAGAAGTCCTGTGCAGATCTGACGGGCATAGCCATGTTTGCGGTATTCCTCTTTGACATGGATGGCGTAAATACCGATGTAGTCTCTGTCCAGGATACCAAGCCCTGTTGCAATGATCTGCCCGCCTATGCGGATGCAGGCGCAAATGGTTTCTTTGAGGATTGCCTGATACATGGATGGTACAACTTTTCTGTGAATCGGATTTATAGTATTTTTTAGATTGAACAGACTTTCAATCCATTCAGACGGAATGTTATTGTAGAATGTTACATCAGGATATGGAGTATCCAGATGTGCGGCGTTCATGCTCATTGCCATGACATTGGTGGTATGCTGGATGGCATATCCCCGATTCTCCAGAACATAATCAAAGTCAGGAGAGACAAGAGGACTGATCTTAAATACAGCGGGGGTTCCCAGACGCTTATATACGCTTTCACAGTATGGGATTTTTTCCCGCCAGGTGAGGGTGGAATTGCCGAACTGTTCTACGCTGTTGGTTCTGTGTGTATAAAAATAAGAAAATCTCAGGATCCAGCCGTCGTATAATTCCATCTTGTGAGATGGCCAGGCATTCAGAGACATATCTTCAATCTGTTTAATTGTAGTTTCCATAATATAAGGAAGACTCCTTTCCATAATAAGTCCGCAGATATGAGCGAGGACAGTGATTTATTATACAAAGTTCCGGGAAAATGCGCAATAGTTTATCTGTTCAGGGATTGTTATCAATGCTTTGAAGGAGAGGGAACAGTTTCTCGGCCAGAAGCTTATGCCCATACAAAGTAAGATGAATCCCGTCTGTTGTTATGGCATCAAATCCCGATTGAGTTGCTTCCTTATTAAAATAGTTATGCAGAGGCAGAAATGGAAGTCTGAATCTGACAGAGAGCTGTCGGATAATATCAGACATGGTATGGACATAGGGAATCCATGTCTCATATTCTTCCGGATGTGGAAAGATAAAGGGTTCCATAAGGATTACCTGCCTGGCATCTGTAGTGAGCAGATTCAATAATTCATTGTAATGAGTGGCAAACTCTCTCATCATCTGTTCTTTCTGAGAATCCGTCCGGTCTGTGTTCATTATCAGACCGATATCATTGATGCCGATCAGCAGAGTTATAACAGGAGAGTGATGCAAAAGAATACGGTGTTGACGGATATTTTCAAGGACTCTTGCCACAGTGAAGCCATCTATGCCACAGTTCCTGAAATGTATGGCACCTGTTGATTTATCTGTTAACTGTACAGCGCTTGATGAGCGTCCGACGGTATCTGCGGATATGGAGAAAGAAGGAGTCTGATTATGGAACATTTCTGAGAGTATCTGTACATACCCATTTCCCAGAGGAAAATCTTCAAATAAATGATTACAGTCCGTAATGCTATCTCCCAGACAAATGATTTGCATAAAAAACCTCCTGTTTGGTATTACCAATATAAGGATTGGTAAGTGCAGAGATATAAAATTTATATAAAAACCATATAAAATAATATCATCTGCTTACAGTTCGGTCAATGAAAATTGCCTTTTTTTCGTGAAAATGCATTAAAAAAATTATGAAAATCTATTTTTCAATCAAAATATCTGGATGAAATGCACAAAAAGAAAATCTATTTTTGCCAGAAATAGTCAAAATAATTGTTGACTTTTTAACGGATTTTAATATAATAATCTCAAAATCTTGAATCGATGGAAAGCTTATGAAATATTTTACAGACATAAGTTTAGGAATCCTGGCTGAGGCATCTGAGGCAGACAGCATAAAAAGCCAGAATATCTTCCGGAGATTTAAATAGAAAAAGGAGGGAAAAGAAACGGGTAATTTAGCAGACACGTTAATGGAAGAACTTCAATGTAAGACAGTTTTTACCATACCGGTGTTTGGAGGAATACCAGTTGCAGAGTCAGTAGCAGTGACATGGGTGATCATGGCAGTGCTTTTAATTTTGTCATTGGTGCTCGTAAGAAACCTGAGTGTGGAAAACCCCGGTAAGAAACAGCTTTTGCTGGAAACCGGTGTCAGTTTTCTTCATAACTTCTTTAAGGATATCCTTGGAGAAGAGGGAAAAATGTATATTCCCTATCTGATGACAGTTGTCATTTACATTGGAATTGCAAACATTTTCGGTGTGTTTGGATTTGTACCGCCTACAAAGGATTTAAACTGTACGATTGGTCTTGCGATCACAAGTATTTTTCTGATCGAGTATGCAGGATTCCATAAGAAAGGTCTGAAAGGCTTTCTTAAAAGCTTCGCAGAGCCGGCACCGATTATGCTGCCGATTAATATTCTGGAGGTCGTTATTCGACCGACATCACTTTGTATGCGACTTTTTGGTAATGTGTTAGGAAGCTATGTGGTTATGAAACTTCTTGAGTTTATATGCCCGGCAGTTCTTCCTATTCCATTCAGCCTGTATTTTGATTTCTTTGACGGATTCATTCAGGCGTATGTATTTGTATTCTTAACTTCTTTATTTATCAAAGAAGCTATTGAATAAAAAAGATTACTGTTCATACAGGAATATGACACCTATATAAGACCTGAGACGCGGGACATAAGGGATAAGACAGCAGTTATGAACAGCACTTAAATGCTGTCCGGATATTCGGTGGGTCATAACGGTCATAAACAGCCGTTGGTACAGACATCTGTTGCACAGGCATCAAATGATTTCATCGGAATATCGACAGGATAGCATATTGTGAAGAAAGATTTGTAATATTTAGTTTATTTCAGTTAAACAACAGGAGGAAAAAGTTATGTTAGTAGCTATTGGAGCAGGAATCGCAGTTTTAACAGGTATTGGCGCTGGTATCGGTATTGGTATGGCAACATCCAAAGCAGTAGAAGCAATCGCAAGACAGCCGGAAGCAGAAAGCAAGATCAGCAAATCCCTTCTTTTAGGATGTGCCCTTGCCGAGGCAACAGCTATTTACGGTTTCGTTATCGGTCTTCTGATCGTTATCATGCTTGGCTAATTGATGGATAAAGAATAACTAAGAAAGGCAGGTGGGACAGGTGATTGAGATTAACATCAACCTGGTCTTTACAATTATTAACCTGATTGTTCTTTATCTTTTAATGAAAAAGTTCTTATTTGGTCCGATCCTCAATGTGATGGAGCAGAGAAAAAACATGATCGACCAGCAGTTCGCAAGTGCCAAAGATACAGAAGAACAGGCATATGAACTGAAAGGCAAATATGAAGATGCACTGAAATCTGCGAAAGACGAATCCATGCGTATTGTAAACCAGGCAAAGGATGAGGCAAAAGTACAGGCTGAGCGTATTGTAAAAGATGCAAACACACAGGCTGGTGCAATGCTTGACAAAGCAAAGGCAGATATCAGGACAGAGCAGGAAAATGCTATGAAGGCTATGGAAAGCAGAGTGGCAGAGATCGCGCTGGATGCAGCCTCAAAGATCATGGGAGAGAAAAACAGCAGTCAGCAGGATTTGTCCCTTTATGACCAGTTTATAAAAGAGGCAGGTGATTCCAATGACGGAAACAAGCATTAATTATGCAAAAGCATTATATGAGCTTTCTGTCCCGGAAGAAGCTGTTTTGGAGACAGAAAAGATTTTCAGGGGTACCCCGCAGTTAAAAGGTGCCCTTGAGAATCCACTGGTTTCTTTAAAAGAAAAAGAACATGTAATTGACAGAGTCTTCCCACAGGAGATGAAAAATTTCCTGAAGGTGACCTGTAAATATCAGAAAATCAGCAGCATTTATGATATCCTGGAAGCATATGGCAATTACAGCCGCAAGCAGAAAGGAATTCTGAAAGCTGTTCTCACATATGTAACAAAACCGGAAGAAGCCCAGAAAGAGAAGATGGAAGATTTCCTTCGCAGGGAATTTGGAGCAAAGGAAGTAATCCTTACTCTCAGAGAAGACAAATCTTTGATCGGAGGCTTCATTCTTTCTGCCGGAGACAAAGAGTTCGACTGGAGTCTCCGCGGACGTTATAACAATTTAAGACAGAAATTGACACGGAGGTGAATAAAAGTTGGCTGCAATGAATCCAGATGAAATCATTTCGATTCTGAAAGAAGAAATTAAGAATTATGACGAAATCAGCAAGGACCAGGAAGTAGGAACAGTCATCTCCGTCGGAGATGGTATCGCCACGGTACATGGTATTGATCATGCTATGTATGGCGAGGTTGTAACCTTTGAGAATGGTCTGAAAGGTATGGTTCAGGATATCCGTGCAAACAGCATCGGATGTATCCTGTTCGGTAAAGATACAGGAATCAAAGAAGGAACAAAGGTAGCAAGAACCCAGAAGCAGGCAGGTGTGCCTGTAGGTGACGCTTTTATCGGAAGGATCGTAAACGCTCTGGGAGCGCCGATCGATGGTAAAGGTGAGATCAAGGCAGACGGGTATCGTCCGGTGGAGAATCCGGCACCTGGAATTATTGACAGAAAATCTGTAACAGTTCCTCTGGAAACAGGTATTCTTTCCATTGACTCCATGTTCCCGATCGGCCGTGGCCAGCGTGAGCTGATCATCGGTGACAGACAGACAGGTAAGACTTCTGTTGCACTGGATACCATTCTGAACCAGAAAGGCAAAGATGTAATCTGTATCTATGTTGCAATCGGACAGAAAGCTTCTACAGTAGCTAAGATTGTATCTACTCTGGAGAAACACGGTGCTATGGACTATACAACAGTATTCTCCTCTACAGCCAGTGACTGTGCACCGCTTCAGTATATTGTTCCTTATGCAGGTACTGCACTTGCTGAGTACTTCATGTATAAGGGAAAAGATGTATTAATGGTTTATGATGATTTATCCAAGCATGCAGTTGCATATCGTGCACTGTCATTGCTTCTGGAACGTTCACCGGGACGTGAGGCTTATCCTGGAGATGTATTCTATCTCCATTCCAGATTACTGGAGCGTTCCAGCCGTCTGAATGAAAAGGCCGGCGGTGGTTCTATCACTGCACTTCCTATCATTGAGACACAGGCAGGTGACCTTTCCGCATATATTCCTACAAACGTTATTTCCATCACAGATGGTCAGATTTTCCTGGAGAGTGACCTGTTTAACTCCGGTATGCGTCCGGCGGTTAACGTAGGTCTTTCCGTATCCCGAGTTGGTGGTGCTGCACAGGCAAAAGCCATGAAGAAAGCAGCAGGAAGTGTCCGTATCGATCTGGCTCAGTATCGTGAGATGGAAATCTTTACACAGTTCAGTTCTGATCTGGACGAGGCTACAACTCAGCAGTTGAAATACGGAAGTGGACTTATGGAACTTCTGAAACAGCCGCTTTCAAGCCCGTTAAGTCTTCATGAGCAGGTCATCACTCTTTGTGCGGCAACACACAAGGCAATGATGCACGTGGAAACCAAGAAGATGAAGAAGTATCAGAGAGATATGCTGGACTACTTTGACAGTGCTTATCCGGAAATCGGAAGAGAGATCGAGGAGAAGAGACAGCTTCCGGATGAACTGGCAGAAAAGATCGTGAAAGTGGCAGAAGAATTTGCAGATAAGAGCAGGTAGGTGTTGATATGGGCAGTACGAAAGAGATTCAGACTCGAATGAAAAGCATTCAGGACACCATGAAGATCACCAATGCCATGTATATGATCTCTTCATCCAAGATGCAGAAGGCCAAAAGAATCCTGTCCGATACAGAGCCGTATTACTATAATATGCAGGCAGCAATTTCCCGAATCCTGCGTCATATGCCGGATACAGAGCATCCTTTTTTCAGTATCCGTCATAAGATTGCGGAGGAAGACCGTAAGATCGGCTGTATCGTAGTTACCGGTGATAAGGGTATGGCAGGTGCCTATAACCATAATATCCAGAAAATGACAGAACAGTTTATGGCAGAGCATGAGCACTGCAAGCTTTATGTGCTGGGTATGGTAGGCCGTCAGTATTTCACGAAGAAACATATGGATATCGCAGAGAACTTTCCATATACAGTACAGAAACCGACCATGCACAGAGCGCGTCTGATCTCAGAGGAGATTGTCAGAGCGTTCTTGGACAGAGAACTGGACGAAGTCCGTATTTTCTATACGGAGATGCAGAGTGCAGTTGCCATGGAGCCGGTGAATATGCAGCTTCTTCCATTGAAGAAAGCAGAGTTCCTGCCAAATCAGGCAATGCTTGCGGACATGCCACAGGAGGAAATCGTGCTGTCACCATCAGCCGATGTACTTCTGAATACCATGATCCCAAATTACCTGACTGGTCTGATCTATGGATGTCTTGTAGAAGCCTATGCCAGTGAAAATAATGCCAGAATGATGGCAATGCAGTCCTCTACGGACAGTGCAAAGAAGATGCTCAGGGAGTTATCCATTGAGTATAACCGTGCGCGTCAGGCTGCCATCACACAGGAAATCACTGAGATTGTCAGCGGTGCAAAAGCACAAAAAAGGAAGTGACGACGATGAACAAAGGTAAAATTGTACAGGTTATGGGACCTGTTGTAGACGTTGTTTTTGAAGATGGAAATCTTCCTGAGATCAAGGATGCCCTTGAGGTAGAGAACAACGGTAAAAGATGTGTAATGGAAGTTTCCCATCATCTGGGAAACAATATGGTACGCTGCATTATGCTGAGCGCAAGCGAAGGCTTACAGCGTGACAGAGAAGTCATCGCCACAGGAAGCGGCATTAAGGTTCCTGTAGGTGATAAGACACTGGGACGTTTATTTAACGTACTTGGTGATACAGTAGATGACGGTCCTTCCCTTGAGGGAGAACAGAAATGGGTCATCCACAGAGATCCGCCGGATTTCGAACATCAGAAACCGGCTGTAGAAATCCTGGAAACAGGTATTAAGGTTATCGACCTTCTTGCACCATATGCAAAAGGTGGTAAGATCGGTCTGTTCGGTGGTGCCGGTGTTGGTAAGACAGTCCTGATTCAGGAGCTGATCCAGAACATTGCCACAGAGCATGGCGGATATTCCATTTTCACAGGTGTTGGAGAGCGTTCCCGTGAAGGTAACGACTTATGGTCAGAAATGAAAGAGTCCGGTGTTCTTGAAAAAACAGCCTTAGTGTTCGGACAGATGAACGAGCCACCGGGATCCCGTATGCGTGTTGCTGAAACCGGACTGACAATGGCTGAGTACTTCAGAGATGAGGAACACAGAGATGTGCTTCTTTTCATTGATAATATTTTCCGTTTTGTACAGGCTGGTTCCGAGGTTTCCGCCCTTCTTGGACGTATGCCTTCAGCCGTAGGTTATCAGCCAACACTGGCTACTGAGATGGGTGAACTTCAGGAACGTATCGCTTCTACTAAGGATGGTTCTGTAACATCTGTACAGGCTGTCTATGTACCTGCCGATGACCTGACTGACCCGGCTCCTGCAACTACATTTGCTCATCTGGATGCAACAACCGTTCTTTCCAGAAAGATCGTAGAGCAGGGTATTTATCCGGCCGTTGACCCGTTGGAATCTACTTCCCGTATCCTGGAGCCGGATGTTGTAGGTGAAGAACATTATGAAGTAGCACGTAAAGTACAGGAAATCCTTCAGAAATATAAAGAACTTCAGGACATCATTGCTATTCTTGGTATGGAAGAGCTTTCTGAAGAGGATAAGAGCACTGTATTCCGTGCAAGAAAGATCCAGAAGTTCCTTTCTCAGCCGTTCCATGTAGCTGAGAACTTCACAGGTATCAAGGGTAAATATGTTCCTCTGAAAGAAACCATCCGTGGATTCAAGGCAATCGTTGATGGTGAGATGGATCAGTATCCGGAAAATGCTTTCTTCAATGTTGGTACAATTGAGGATGTCATCGAGAAAGCAAAGACTGAGATGGGTCAGGAATAAGGAGCGGATTTTATGGCAGATACATTTGGTCTTGAGATTTATGCCAGTAATAAGCTGGCGTTTGCAGGACGTGCCAAAACCCTGACAATCCCGGCTGTTGACGGTGAGCAGGCCTTTCTGGCACAGCATGAGAATATTGTTGCTGCTATCATTCCGGGAGAAATGCGTTTCGAGGAAGCTGATGGCACAAAGCATGTTCTGGCTGTGAGCAGTGGGTTTGTGGAGATGATCAATAACCGTGTGAAGCTGTTCTGTCTGACGGCAGAGAGTCCTGAGGAGATTGATATCCGCAGGGCACAGGAAGCGAAGGAGAGAGCAGAAGAGCAGATGAGACAGAAGCAGAGTATTCAGGAGTATCATATGAATCAGTTGGCTCTGTCCAGAGCTATGGCACGACTTAGGGTTACGAGTCATAAAGAAATTTAAAGAAACAAAATATATCAATAAAAAGCATCTTTGGATGGTCTGATGAAGGCTTTCCGTAGATGCTTTTATTGCTTTGTACCATGTTCTGACTTATTTCTTGGCTGGTGAAAATTATTTTTGCAGAGTCCATTTTCTGTTTGAATTATTTCCAATTGGAGATACATCAGGTATTTCTTTTAAAATAGCCCGGGTTCGCGGAAGACTTAATCCAATATATTCAGCAATATCACTGGTTTTTGAGATATTGTTTTTAGATAAATACTCTCTGATTTTTTCTATATTTTCCAAAGTTTTTTGGTTTTGTTTTTTATGACAGGATTTATTCGCTTGTTTTTTATCGCTTGTTTTTATCGCTTGTTTTTTATCGCTTGTTTTTATCGCTTGTTTTTTATCGAAGCTAAGAATCAGAAGAGTTCTATCTGGATCAAATTGTTCTTCTATAACTGGTTCAACCCAGCCTTGATCCTCCCATGTGTTAAAAATGTTGGGTACTCCGCTGCCGGCACGCTCGCCGATATTGATCAGATTAAACATTTTCATGAGTACTTTGTTGCGAGGATCAGAAATTCCCCCTTTTTTCATTTGTTGTTTTCCTGTTCTGGAATATCCTGGATTTTCAAATACTATTCTGTCAGCTTCTTTTCGGACTACAATGCCTCGAACACCATAAAAGTCTGCATTTATCAAACAGTTTGCGAGGGCTTCCCTCAATGCTTCATGTACGGGAGTATCATCAATACGGTTTCCATCGATTGTTTTAAAAGGTACCTTGATATCTTTAACAAGTTTATTATATACTCGGAAGTAAAAATCACATATATTACCGGACCATTCACCGGAACTTGACTGTAAGCGATCGGTCCAGCGTATAGTTGGATCCAGAATTTCACGATAATCTAAAAAATATTCAGGGAAATGTCGTACAATGTTATATTCATCTCCAAACATTAGCATTCCTGCAGCTGTTGGATGAAGGCATTTATCAATATTGGAAATGGCAGCAGCTCCTATGCTGCGTAAATATTCAGAATCATTTAAACGGCCAAATGGATGTGCAGGTTTAAGGGCTCGATGTCTGTTGCGATATCCCTGAATGGTTTCATAATTTAGGTCGCTTATTGGAACATCATCCAGTACATCCATATCCATAGTGTTGTCTGTCTGGTCGCGGAGCATGGCTTTCACCTGAAGTTTGGTACAATGATAGTCTCCTTCGTGATTTCTTCGAAATGTTCCGCCAAATATATCATCATTAATATACACAGGTTTTTGTTCTCTGTTTGCCATAGGAACATAAATCACGATGATAGTATCTTCATCCTTCTCATATATCTCTACATCCTGATCAGATAGAAGATTTACGTTGACCTTTTTTCGATTATTGATTGTATCCCAGAAATGTTTTAACAGCTTGTCCCTGTCTGTACTTTTTAAACCTGTAGTTCTCCAGGTTCCATCTTTGTTTTCGGCAACTCCCAGAATAATTACGCCGCCATAACAATTTGCAAAAGCAGAGTAAGTCTCCCATAAAGAAGAAGGAAGGCCGCCATTTGCTTTTTTTACTTCGCGCCGGTTATCTTCTTTATATAAGTTGAACTTTGTAATATCAAAAAAATGTACCATTGTTATTACCTCTTTTTGAAACCAATAATTTGTCTTTATTATACCGTACAGAACTGAAAAATGGCAATGGCTATAATTAAAGAATATTTGTCGAAATTGCCACAGGTATAGAGTGCTTCACATTAATTCTGGAAACAGATATTCTGTTTTGCGAGTACAGGATATCGGATTAGGACTGTTGTATCCAGATTTTCACGATGCATATCGACAGCATTGATCTGATGATTTTCATAGGTGGTATAATAATAAATTCCCTTTGTTGTGTTGCAGCAGGAAGTGTAGAGAGTGATCTCATATTTGCCTTTTGCTACTTCGCAGCAGCCACGCTGTTGATCTACGGAGCCGAGGATGTGGAAGAACTGGCTGACGCTTTCGAGTTCGGAGTCGCCGGATCTGGAGTTCATTTTTGTGAAGGCAACTTTGGCAAAGCGGGAGGCGGAGGAAAGGTCTCCCGGGAGGCCGAGGGCGCCCATACCGCGGCTGTAGGATTGGAGTTCTAATCCTGGAGCGAAGGTGTTTTCTGGTTGGCGAGGGGAGAGAGACTGGTAGTTGTTAAGCTGGAACATCTGCTGTGGGAAGGGTGGGTTATTGGTTAGTACCCCTACAGGATTTTCGTAGATATGGAGGCCGTCCTGCATGGATTCGATAACGAGGCAGCCGGAAGCATCTGCGAGGATCCAGTGGAGCTGAGCACATGGGAAGTTCTCACTGAACTGTGTGTTGGTGAGATTCATAGTTGAGAGTCTCTGGCGGGCTTCTTTTAAGGTGGCACACTGGCTGAGAATCCATGGGATGAATTCGAACTGGGCTACGTTTTCTTTGTCCGATACTGGTTCTGCATAGACTGCATTTCCTACGAAATTCAGACCTGCCATGCCGAGACCTTTTTCATTAATGGCATCATAGTAGAGTGGATAGTCTCCGGCCACATGAGCCATTCCGATGATGGCATAGTGAGAGTCAGGGGCTTTATCAGAATGACGGAAATGGAATGGGTAGTTTCGTGGTGTGATGGTGATTTCATCACCGTAGGAAAATTCATAATCAAGGGTTCTGCCGAAATAGAAATCTTTTGTTTTATAAGTTGCTGCTGTGCACATATTTTCTTACCTCCTGGTGCCAAAATAGATATACTTGTAGAACGTGTATATTTTGAAGAATATTACCACAATCTTTTGTTTTTATGCAATATACAGATTTTGTTTTTTGCACAGATAAAATTTGGGTTATATTGCTGGTAAGAAAAAAAATCATGATGTATACTGGTATCAGATAACTATTCAGCAGTCCGTTATCCCGCAAGGTACTGAAAGAGTTTCAATTTCGGAAAATAAGCAAATCATAAGATTAAAAGCAAGGAGGATCAGGAATGAAGTTCACAGAAGGTTACTGGGAGAAAAATGAACGCGCAAACGCATCCTATGCGATGCAGGCTTTTACTGCGGAAGCAATTCCGGGAGGAATGAGAATTGTTTCTCCATTCCGCCAGATCACAGACAGAGGCGGTGCTCTGGATGTTGGAACTATCACTACAGAATTTATTTCTGTACGTAAAGATATCATAAGTGTAAGAAGTTATCATTATGAAGGTTATGTAAAAGGTGAGCCAAGGTATGAGCTGAATGAGGATCCACAGGAAACAGAGGTTGAGATTACAGAAGATGAAGCTGTGATGAAAGCCGGAAGAATGACAGTAAGAGTGGACTTGAAAGACTTTAAGATTACATATGAAGCAGACGGAAAAGTTCTCACAAACATCGGATTCCGCAATCTTGGCTATATGCAATATGACAGAGCTACGCTGACAAAATTCCCGGAACCGAACTATATGGCAGCACAGTATCAGCCATATATGGTGACAGAGCTTTCTCTTGCACCTGGAGAATGTGTATATGGTCTGGGTGAGAGATTTACAGCGTTTGTAAAGAACGGTCAGGTTGTTGATATCTGGAATGAAGATGGCGGTACAGCTTCTCAGATTTCTTATAAAAATATTCCATTCTATGTAACAAGCAAACATTATGGCGTATTCGTAGACCACAGTGATCATGTTTCCTTCGAAGTTGCAAGTGAAAAGGTTGAGAATGTGGGATTCTCTGTGAAAGGTGAAGAGATCAGATATCATATTATTTACGGAGATGACATTAAGGGTGTAATTGAGAACTACACAGATCTTACAGGAAAACCGGCATTGCCGCCTGCATGGTCCTTTGGATTATGGCTTTCCACATCCTTTACAACAAACTATGATGAAGAGACGACCAATTCCTTTATCCAGGGAATGGCAGACAGAGATATTCCATTGAGTGTATTCCATTTTGACTGCTTCTGGATGAAAGAGTTCCACTGGTGTGATTTTGAATGGGATTCCAGAATCTTCCCGGATGTACCGGGAATGCTGAAACGTTATAAGGATAAAGGACTTAAGATCTGTGTATGGATTAATCCATATATTGCACAGGGAACTAACTTCTTTAAAGAGGGTCTGAAGAACGGATACCTGGTACAGCGTGCAGACGGAAGAGGAATCAAGCAAATCGACAACTGGCAGCCTGGCATGGGCCTGGTTGACTTTACAAATCCGGATGCAGTGAAGTGGTATCAGAATAAGCTGAAAACTTTGCTTGATATGGGTGTTGACTGTTTCAAGACAGACTTTGGCGAGAGAATTCCGGTCGATGTGAAATATTATGACGGTTCAGATCCGGTTTCTATGCATAATTATTATACGTACCTTTACAACAAGGCAGTATTTGATCTGCTGAAGGAAGTAAAAGGTGAAGGTGAAGCAATCCTTTTTGCAAGAAGTGCGACAGCAGGCGGACAGCAGTTCCCGGTTCACTGGGGCGGTGACTGTTCTGCAACCTATGCCTCCATGGCTGAGAGCTTAAGAGGTGGTCTGTCCTTTACTTTATCAGGATTTTCCTTCTGGAGTCATGATATGGGCGGATTTGAAATGACAGCAGCACCGGATGTATACAAACGCTGGCTGCAGTTTGGTCTTCTTTCCACACACAGCCGTCTCCATGGTTCCAAGAGTTATCGTGTACCGTGGCTGTTTGATGAAGAAGCTGTAGATGTATGCCGTAAGTTTACAAAGCTGAAATTAAGATTACTCCCATATCTGTATTCTATGGCCGTAAAATCACACAAGACAGGTATTCCGTCCATGCGTGCAATGATCATGGAATTTAACGATGATCCTGCAACCAAATATCTGGATATGCAGTATATGTTAGGTGACAGTATTCTGGTTGCACCAATCTTCAACAAAGAAGGTCATGCAGAATATTATCTGCCGGCAGGAAAATGGACTCATCTTTTAAGCGGAGAAGTCAAAGAAGGCGGAAGATGGTATGAAGAAGATTATGATTTTTTTTCACTGCCTGTATTTGTAAGAGAGAATACTCTGCTTCCGATTGGTGCTGTAGATACTACCGTTGATTATGAACTGGAGAAAGATGTACAGATTCAGGTTTATGAAGTAAATGAAACTGCATCCTGTGAGGTAGTGACGCGTAAAGGAGAGACAGCTTTTACAGTAAAAGCTGTAAGAGAGGGAAATAAACTCACTCTGGAAGCTTCAGCAGAAAATGGAGGTATGACCTATCTGCTGAGAAATATTCATGAAATAGCCGATGTTACTGGTGGAAGCATAGTGAAAGATACAGAAAATGGTATTATCATTGTACCGGAAGGATGCAGACAGGAAATCGAACTCTAATTGACAGGTGCATGATATTCTTTCTGTGAAGTGCATTATAGCCGGGTTTATGTTACTGTTCAATTTGTTCTCAGTAATACACTTCGCATAGTATATTTCGGGATAGCAGCGTGTGGACAGGTAACAAGTTTATAAATATTTTAGAAATTCGACAAAAAATAGGACTGGACAAATGGATTGTCCGGTCCTATAATAATACTCACCAGAGTTCTTCTGGTGATTCAATCCCGTCAGTTCGGCGGTTAATTCCACTTTTATTTTTTTAAAATACCAAAGAAGAGACAGACTGTTTCCTATTGTATGAACAGTATCGAAACAGTTGCGAAAAATATAAGACTGGAGGTGATGCAATATGCATTTTTTCACCTTTTTCCTGTAACGGTTGCCGGAACTGCCATGATCATGGATATCCGTACAGCAAAAGTTGATAACGGATGGATTATTTTTTCCATGTCTGTGGGACTGTTTGTCTGTATATGGCAAAAGAATATTACGGGAATTGGATTTTTTATAATGGGAAGCGTAATGCCGTTATTTCTTATGATCCTCTTTGCTTTTGGGATGATAGGTGCCGGAGATATTAAATTATTCTGCGCACTGGGAGGGATAATGGGCTGTGAATCTATCATAAAATGCATCTTTATTTCTTTTCTGACAGGTGCAGGTATTTCTGCCGCACTTCTGATCTTTAACCACAATTTCTGTGAACGTATCCTTTATTTTATTGAATATGTGAAATGTACAGTCGGTACGGGAAAGATTAGTTCCTATCGGAGAAAAAATATTGCTGCTCCTGAAAATTTCCATTTTACGATTCCTGTTTTTATAAGTGTGTTGTTATATGCAGGAGGTATCTATTGAAAAGAAATATTTTTGCAGTATGCGATCTGGAAGTGGATTATGCGTTGAACTTTATGGACTATATGAATCGGAAGAAGAATATTCCCTTTGAGATACAGGCATTTACATCTGTAGAGAACCTGATCGCCTATGGGAAACAAACACATATAGAGTTGCTGTTGATCTCCGGGCGGGCTATGTGCCGGGAAGTCCGGGATCTGGATATCGGGAAGATCATCATTTTGTCGGAAGGGGTACACCCTCCGGAACTTGACCAGTATCCAAGTGTGTATAAATATCAGTCTTCTTCTGATGTTCTCCGGGAAGTGATGGCATGTTATGGCGCCGAAAAAAAGACAGTGGCAGATCAGATTGCTGTATTAAAAAAGACAACAGAAATTATTGGAATATTTTCACCTCTGGGACGTTGTCTGAAAACCTCTTTTGCATTGACACTTGGACAGATACTTGCCAAAGAACGAGCCGTTCTTTATCTGAATATGGAAGAATATTCCGGATTTGAAGAATTGATGGGAAAAGGTTTTGCCCACAATCTGAGTGATGTTCTTTATTATGTGAGACAGGATAACCAGAATCTTCTCTATAAGATGAACAGTATGATACAGACGATCAATAATCTGGATTATGTTCCACCTGTGCAGATGCCGGCAGATATCCGTACAACAGCCTGGCAGGACTGGGAACGGCTTTTTCAGATGCTTATACTTGACAGTTCTTATGAAGTGATTGTGCTGGATATTGGATGTGGGATTGATGAAAATTTCCAGCTGCTGGATATGTGTAAGAAGATTTATATGCCTGTATTGTCTGATGCTGTTTCACAGTGTAAGATTGCGCAGTTTGAGAATCTGGTCCGAATCTGGGATTATCCTCAGATTCTGGAAAAGACGGAAAAGATAAATCCACCGTTTCATATGGCAACCTGTCTATCACCTGCGTATGTTGAACAGCTGATGTGGAGTGAACTGGGAGATTATGTGCGGAACCTTCTGAGGAAAGAAAGCCAGAAAAAAGAAAATTAAAAAAGTTCCGGAAAGATGCTGTAAAGGGAAAAAGGATGAACAAAGATGTATTTAGAAAGCTGCGGCAGATGCTGATGGAAGAACTGGATCTGTCCAGAGAATTATCGGATAAAGAAATCCTTGATGTAATTGATGAGCTGATTCTGAACCAGATAAAAGATGTCCGTCTTGCGCTGAAAGAAAAGGTACAGCTTCGTCAGGAACTGTTTTATTCTGTCCGCAAACTGGATGTGCTTCAGGAACTGGTGGATGATGAGACAGTGACTGAGATCATGGTAAACGGGCCGGATACCATTTTTGTAGAACGGGCTGGCAAGCTTATGAAATGGCATAAAAGTTTTACTTCTGCTGAGAAACTGGAGGATGTGATCCAGCAGATTGTTGGAAAATGTAATCGTGTGATCAATGAATCCATGCCGATCGTGGATGCAAGACTGGAAAATGGTTCCAGGGTAAATGCTGTAATTTATCCGGTTGCATTAAATGGTCCGATTCTCACTATAAGGCGTTTTCCTGAACACCCCATTACAATGGAAAAGCTGATCGCACTGGGAAGTATCACACAGGAATGTGCAGAATTTCTGGAGAAGCTTGTGAAGGCCAGATATTCCATGGTCATAGGAGGCGGAACCGGAAGCGGAAAGACTACATTTCTTGCAGCAATGTCGGAATATATCCCCAGGGACGAAAGACTGATCACAATAGAAGATAATGCAGAACTTCGCATCAGGGGAATTGACAATCTGGTCCGGCTGGAAGCAAAGATGGCAAACATGGAAGGAGCAGTTTCCGTTACGATCAGAGATCTGATCAAATCTGCATTACGAATGCGTCCGGACAGAATCATAGTGGGAGAAGTCCGCGGCGGAGAGGCGATGGATATGCTTCAGGCATTGAATACGGGGCATGAAGGGTCGCTGTCTACTGCTCACGCCAATTCTGCCAGAGATATGCTTTCACGTCTGGAAACAATGGTTCTGATGGGTGTTGATCTTCCATTGGAAGCAATCAGAAGACAGATTGCTTCCGGAGTGGATATTCTGGTACATCTGGGAAGAATGAGGGATAAATCAAGGAAATTGCTGGAAGTAACTGAGGTGTGCGGCTTTGAAAATGGAGAAATCCGTATCCGGCCGCTGTATCAATGGCAGGAAGGGAAAGGTCTTGTAAAGACAGCATCCCTCCTTCATGTGGAAAAACTGGAAAGAGCGGGGATTGAACTATGAAAGGGAAAGAAAAAGAACAGCTTTATCAGAAACGTAATTATGATCATTATCGTTTTTCTATGAAAGAACTTCTGAAATATATGGGACAGGCACTGGCGTTGTGCATAATGGCAGATTATCTTTTTTACAAAAGTAAATGGGTGTTGCTTCTTATGCTTCCTGTTCCTGTGTTTTATCTGAAATGGCAGAAAAATCGTATGATCAGGGAAAGACGGAAGAATCTGAATTATCAGTTTAAGGATGCACTTACTTCGCTGAGTGTTGCGGTTCAGGCCGGATATTCGGTGGAAAGCGCGGTAAAAACCTGTGTCAGAGATTTGGAGAGACTCTACGGAAAGGGAACGGATATTGTGGAGGAATTTCGCTATATTGAAAGCCAGCAGCATATCAGTGTTCCGCTGGAAGAGCTGTTTCTGGATCTTGGAGAAAGAAGTCAGATAGAAGATATCGAAAATTTTGCCTCTGTATTTTATACAGCCAAGCGTACAGGTGGTGATATGAACCGGGTAATTCAGAAGGTGTCTCGTATGCTTGGAGATAAGATTGACGTTAAAAAAGAGATAGAGGCTACACTGGCAGCAAAGAAGTCAGAACAGATGATCATGAGTCTTATGCCTGTGGGAATTATCCTGTACTTGCAGATGACTTCACCGGGCTTCTTAAGTGTTCTTTATGGAAATCCCTTTGGAATTGCAGCAATGAGTATCTGTCTTGTCATTTATGCTGCGGCATACTGGCTTGGCAGAAGGATTGTAGATATTGAGGTGTGACAGTACAAATGTGGGTACATGTTGTCATTTTTGTTATGATCCTGTGTGCACTGACCGGCTGGAAAAAAGGATGGATTCCATCTTCCGGAATCGGAGGGAAGGATGGTATCAGACTTTTTGCGGTAGTAGCGATAGCCGGAAATCTGCTGGGCATGATCCTTACTTTGCAAAACGGTGGACAGGTGTATCCTCAGGGATACCGTCTGGAAAAGGAGGATACAGGATCATATGAGAAGGAATTTATGGTATCCGTTGACGGAGAAGAACCGGTCTCCATGTACATTCAGGTACCGGAGAAGGAACTGGAAGAGCAGGAGGAAGAACCGAAACAGAATAAGAAGCTGACCAGAAAAGAACAGGCACAAAAAAGTATTGCAGAGGCAGTATCCCGGTATAACGAGCAGCGCAGTGATCCGGATTATTATTATCTTCCGGATAAGCTGAATGGAAAAAAGGTAAAATGGGAAAGTCCGGCAGACACTTCCGGAATGCTTCTGACAGGACTGTTTCTTATTGCGGCAATGGCAATTCTTGTGATGAAAGGGAGAGAAGAACAGGTTCAGCTTCAGAAACGGTATGAAGAACTTCTTATGGATTATCCGGGACTGATCATGAAATTTACACTTCTGGTTCAGGCCGGGATGACTGTAAGAAAGGCATTCCAGAAAATTTCTCTGGATTATGGAAGAAAGAGAAAGCGGAATCCAAGACCTGCGTATGAAGAGATACGGATTGTCTGCTATGAGATGGAAAGCGGAGTTTCTGAAAGTGAAGCATACAGAAGATTTGGAGAAAGATGTGGTCAGGCAAAGTATAAAACATTTGCCACGCTTCTTATCCAGAATCTCCAGAAGGGCAGCAGACAGATGGCTGATATGCTTGAAAGAGAATCAACCGAAGCATGGGAAGAACGAAAGAGAAAAGCACGTGTTCTTGGAGAGGCTGCAGCCACAAAACTTTTGGTGCCGATGATCATGATGCTTATTGTCGTTATGGCAATTGTCATGATTCCTGCTTTTATGTCTTTCTACGGAGAAACATGATAAGGTGCTGCAGTAAATTCTGTGCAGCGTAAAGGGTGCTTTTGGATATGGAGGGAAAAAATGGGACAATTGATAAGACAGATAAAAAAGAAAAACGGACTGATACGAAGATTCGCAGAGGAAGAAGACGCTGTAGGTGTTGTGGAGATCATTCTGATTCTTGTAGTCCTGATCGGGCTTGTCATTATTTTCAAAGAGCAGCTGACCGAACTGGTGCAGAGCATTCTTTCAAAGATCGCCAAACAGAGTAATTCTATTTAAGATGAAAAGAGAAGGAGGTGTACTTCCTGTATGAAATATTGCGGAAAGGAAAGAGGAAGCATTACATTATTTCTTGCATTAATACTCAGTCTGCTTTTGTCTCTTGTATGTACAAGTATAGAATCTGTATGTATGGCATCGGCCAGAACCCAAATACTCAACAGTATGGATATCGGACTTTATTCTGTATTTGGACAGTATGACAGGAAACTTCTTGAGGAATATGATCTGTTTGCGCTGGATGGTTCCATGGGAGGCGGGCAGCTTAATCTCGCAAAGATCTGCGATAATCTGGAATCCTATATGAAACCGGTGTTAAAGCAGAACAGTCAGAAACTTGAACTGCATCAGAGCGGACTTACCGGTTACCGGCTTCTGACAGATGAGTGCGGAGAGGTTTTTTATCAGCAGATTGTGCAGTATATGCAGGAAACTCTTGGAAGTCAGGGGGTACAGCTCCTTCTCAACAAAATGTCTGATCGAGAGAGAAAAACAGAAGAGGCGGATCTGAAAGCGAAACAGGCGGAGACAGGAGGCTCCATCGACAGATATGATTCAGAAATGAATCAGGCTTCTCAGAAAAGCCGGCAGGCAGCACAGGAAGCTGAAAACAGGCAGCAACAGGAAGGACAAATATCAACCCAGCCAGCACCGACGCAGCCACAGGCTGACAATCCCATCAGTATTATAAAAAGAATTATGAAAATGGGAATACTGGAGCTGGTTTTGCCACCCGGACGGGAAATTTCCACCCGGACAGTCAGCAAAGACACAATGGTTTCGGGAAGACAGCTGCAACAGGGAATGGAGATGCCGGACGGAGTGACAGCAGATAGCAGTTATACTTCCGGGGTTTTGTTTCAGCAGTATCTGATGAATCATCTGGGAAATTACACAGATCCGTCAAAAGAAAGTCTTGCATATCAGATGGAATATGTTTTTGGAGGAAGAGACAATGATATAGATAACCTTAAATCTGTGGCATCAAAGCTCTTGTTCATCAGAGAAGGCGTAAACTTTGCATGTTTGATGGCAGATAATGTAAAAAGAACAGAGGCACAGGCACTCGCTGCAGCCATTGCGTCGGGATTTCTGGTTCCTCCGGCAGCGGTAGTGATAGAGTCTGCATTGCTTTTATGCTGGGCATTTGCGGAGAGCGTACTGGATGTGAGAGAACTTTTTGCAGGAGGGAAGATTCCCCTTGTAAAAACTTCCGCAGACTGGCAGATTTCGCTGTCTAATCTTTCAAGTCTGATGGAAGGACTGGATTCCATGCGGAAAAACAATGAACATGGATTGTCCTATGAGGATTACCTTCAGGTTCTGATATTGCCTGTTTCAAAGGAAAAGAAAGTGATGAGAGCTATGGATATGATCGAAGATGCGATAAGAAAGAAAGGCAGGGCAAATTTTTATATGGATTCCTGTGTTGTAGCTCTGGAGGCATTTGCGGAGGTAAAAGCAAACAGGAAAAAGGAATTTCAGGTGATACGTCAGTATTGTTATGAATGAATTGCTGAAAAGAGGTGTGAAAAGATGCTTTTACAGAAAGAAAAACAAAGCATTGAAGAAATCGGAAAAAAAGATAAAAAAATTTATGAAAGGAGAAAAGTCTCTCTAAGCAATATTTACGATCTTTTATTCCCCCAAAAGAGTCGGAAATATTTTCGGACAAATGCAAAAGAACATATTGGAGAAGTTTCTTCTGTAAAAGTATCTTTCTGCACCTCTTTTCGGGGAAAGATTAAGAAGGGAAGTCTGGCAGTAGAAACAGCACTTGTACTGCCGCTGTTCTTCCTGGGAATGGTTACGCTGATTTCGTTTATGGATATATATAAACTGCAGACGGAACATCTGACTGCATTGTGTACGAAGGCAAAACAGGCGGGAATGTATGCGTATCTTCCGGGTGGGGACAGTGTTGATGATATTACGCTGCCGGATATCTACACGTATAAACCCTTTGGTGGACTGATACCTCTTCCGGATGTTGGAGTTTATAACCATGTGAAAGTCCATGCATGGACAGGAACCGAATTTCCTGACAATGGAGGAGAGCAGGGAGAAACAGAACCGATGGTTTATGTAACTGCCTCGGGCAGTGTGTACCATAAAAATCCGGGCTGCAGCTATCTGAATGTTTCATTAAAACAAATTCCCGGAAGTTCCGCAAAATCTGCATCCAATAAGTACGGGGAGCATTATTCAGCCTGTGAAATCTGCAGCAGGAATCAGAATCCGGCAGGAGTGGTATATGTTACGGAACAGGGAAACAGATACCATAATCTGGAGTCCTGCAGTGGGCTGAAACGTTCGGTAAGACTGGTAAAAGCTTCCTCTGTTTCGGAAATGGGAGCATGTAGCAGGTGTGGCTGAATTTTGCCGGAGAGATGTATATGGAGATGAATGGTGTAAAAGAAATATGTGTACTTGGATTTCTGGGAATAAATTCATGGATAGATATCAGAAAAAAGCAGGTTTCTCTTCTACTGATCATAATATTTGCAGTCTGCGGAACTGTGTGGACAATATATAGCAGAAGAAATGTTCCGGAGGTTCTTATGTGCGTGGGGACAGGTTTTCTCTTTGTGCTGATCAGCATACTTACAGAAGGTGCTGTGGGAATGGGCGATGGCTGGCTGCTTATGGCACTGGGGACAGTGCTGTACCCGGAAGAATTTTTTTCAACACTTTTTATGGGAATGATCTGCAGTGCAGTATGGTCAGGCATCATGATGATGGGATTTTGCAGAAAGGGAAGTACGGAGATACCGTTTGTGCCATTTCTGCTGGCAGGATATCTGGGAGGATTTTTGATATGAAAGATAATTTTCGTATAACAAATGAATACAGTATAATTCGTAAGGGAAGTTTTACAATCGAGACTGCCTGTGTCATGCCGTTGATCCTGCTGGTGTTGATGGGACTTATCTATCTGAGCTTTTTTGTACATAACAGGGCATGGCTGACAGCGGCAGCTTATGAATCGGCAGTAAGCGGGAGCATGGAAGGGATTAAGAAAAACGGAGAAATATATGATACTGCAAGGATGCGCAGTGAGGAGCTGGGGAGTATTGGCTTTTTCGGGGCGGAGAATTTAGGCACTCAGACAAATGTGGGAAAAGAAGTGCAGGTAACCTATGACCTGGACACGATCTCGTCGTATGGCAATCTGAGCTGGCATTTGAGGACAGAAGGGAAATCCGCAGTGATAAATCCGGTGAAACATATTCGCAGACTGCGGGCGGCGCAGGCGGTACTGAGAGAAATGGGGGAATAGAATAGTATGCGGACAGAATATAAGAGGGATATGAATCATAATTATCTCATTGTCTATGGTGAGAATGAGATCAATACAGATTCCTATCAGGTAAGGATGCTTGCGGGAAATGTGATTCCCTCTCTTCTAAAGTGCAGGATACAGGGGATGGATGGCAGATTTTTTATCTATTTTGATATTACTTCAAAACAGGCGGTGAATGTGCTGTATGAAGAAAAGAAGATGGGAGTTGAAGATCTCAGGCTTATTTTCGGTGGTTTTGTAAAGGCTATGGAAGATGCGGCGGAATATCTGATCAATCCCGGACAGTTTATAATGTTGCCGGAATATATTTATACAGATATTGAAAAAAGACAGATTTATTTCTGCATGATGCCCGGATATGAGAAGGATATTAAAGAACAGTTTCAGCTTCTGACAGAATATATTCTGCCGAAAATAGACCATCAGGATCAGGATGCGGTAATCCTTGGATATGGAGTATATAAAAGAGCAATGGAAGACAGTTTTCATCTGGAGCATATTAAAGAAGAATTATATAAAACTCAGAGTTCAGATGTAAATGGGGAGAAGAAAGAAAAAATAAATGCAAAAAAGACAGAGCAGGAGATGGAGTTTGCAGAAGAAGAGACTTTCCCGGAAGATAATGAAAACCGGAATGAATTTGTAAGAGAAGGAGAAGATTCAAAAGAACCCGGCCGACTGAACCCGGTCGGTGTTATTGTGCCGGCTGCTGTTCTGATCTGTGGACTGGCAGCTGCTATCCTGAAGGGATATCTGCCACATGTGGAAATGGAAACCATACTTGGTGTAATTGTTATAGCTATAGCGGGTATCATGCTGGGCCTGCGTATTATAAAGACAAAAAAAGTTTTGCATCTCCCGGAACAGACGTATGCATCAGGAAAAACAGTGAGACACATAGAAAAAATAAGAAATATGCCATCATGGAATAAAACAGAAAAGAAAACATCAGGGAAAAGATCAGGATGGAAAGAAGCAGAAGGAAAAGTGTCAGAGCAGAAATGGGAGGACAGATTATATGAAAACCTGTCCCAGACAGTGGAGAGAAATCAGCAAACAAATCAGAGTCAGCCGGTGAATGGGCAGAAAATGTCAGACTGTGGACAAAAAACTTCCGAATCATCCCGGATACATATGGACTATGGTGAAACAGTAGTACTATCTGCCGGAACAGTAAGCGGACCTGCAAGTCTGGTGAGCAAAGAACCGGGAGAACTGGCGACCATTTATCTCAATGAAGATCTGACTGTGATCGGAAAGTTGGAAACTGCCTGTGATGCGGTGATCAGCCTGCCTACCGTAAGCCGTATCCATGCAAAAATACGAAAAAAAGAAGAAAACTATTTCCTTAGTGATATGAATTCCAGAAACGGAACGTCTGTAAATGGAAGATTACTTCGTCCGGATGAGGAATATCAGCTTGAACCGGAAGATGAAGTGGATTTTGCACAGGCAAGATATATATTTCTGGAATAAATGTTTTTACAAAATACAGGAGGTCTGCTACAATTAGTAATGGTACATTGTTTTTGAGATAAAGAAACAGAAAAGAGGTAAAACTTGGAAGAACTGAAAAAGGCACCGGTTACAGTGCTTCTCATTCTGGCGAATATTCTTGTTTTTACTGCAGTGGAATTTACCGGAGGATCAGAGGATACCATGCATATGCTTCAGTGCGGAGCGGCATATACTCCCGCCATTATGCAGGGAGAATACTATAGGATCTTTACAAGTATGTTCCTTCATTTTGGACCGCAGCATCTTGGAAATAACATGCTGGTACTGTTTGTGCTTGGAGGCAGACTGGAGCGTACAGTTGGAAAACTGAAATATCTGCTGATCTATCTTCTGGGAGGAATGGGTGGAAATCTGCTGTGTCTGTTCCTGGAATTGGACAGTGCGGATTTTGCAGTTTCGGCAGGTGCATCCGGTGCAGTGTTTGCTGTGATGGGTGCAATGATCTATGCTGTGATCAGGGGCAGAGGTCATATTGAAGATCTTTCTGCCAGACAGGTAGTGATCATGGCTGCTTTTTCGCTTTATTTTGGTTTTACAAGCGAAGGAGTGGACAATGCGGCACATGTAGGCGGTCTTATCTGTGGATTCCTGCTTGCAGTTCTGCTTTATCACCCTTCGCAGCGTGCAGGATAACCGACCTTTATTCAGGGGATGCCGGCAGATAAATATAAAAGGCAGAACCCTGACCGGGAGTGCTGGAAACCCTGATCTGACCATGGTGTGCAGAGATGATTTCTGCTGTTACTGCAAGCCCGAGACCGGTTCCTTCCGGTTTATATGTAATGAAGGGATGAAAGATGTTCTCAGTCTGCTTATGCGTCATACCACATCCGTTATCTTTAATACAGATGCAGATGCCGGAATCTGCAGGGGTGAGATTTACAATAATCTTTCCGCCTGGCTGATCGATGGCTTCACAGGAATTTTTGATCAGGTTAAATATGACCTGACGCATTTTTATCCGGTCAAGAAAAACAGGTGAAGAAGTATGTTCCACATGTATTTCCAGCCGGATTCCCAGATAGTCCAGAGTGTTTTTCTGACAGGATAAAACAGTGGTCAGAAATTCCGCGGGATTTACGGGAACAAGAGTAACTGTCTGCGCATGGCTGAAGTCAGAGAGTTCTTTCAGCAGTTCTTTTACATATTCAAGGTTATCCATAAGACTGTCCCATTGTCTGTAACTGCACAGTTCCGGGTGAGAGGAAGCCATCAACTGAAGCTCACTGTTGATCAGCGTGACCGGATTACGGATTTCATGTGAAAGTCTGGATAAAAGAAAACGAAAATCTTTTTCTGATTGTTTTGTTATTTCAATCTGCATATTATCACCTCAGGAAAAGTGTATCATTGTGAACTTTCAGCCGCAACTGATTTCGTCCTGAAAAATTCGCAATAAAACGACAAGTATTACTGATTATTGCAAATCAAAATCTTGAATTTTAAGAAAGAAGGATTTAAAGATGGAAAATTGTATTTTTTGTAAAATCGCTAATGGAGAGATTCCTGCTGCAACACTTTATGAGGATGAGAATTTCAGGGTAATTCTTGACCTGGGCCCGGCGAGTAAGGGACATGCGCTGATCCTTCCGAAATCGCATGCTGCCAATATTTATGAATTATCGGATGAAATGGCTGCAAAGGCAATGATTCTTGCAAAGAAAATGGCGACAGCAATGACAGCAGCACTGAAATGTGACGGATTTAATATTGTACAGAATAATGGCGAGTGTGCAGGGCAGACAGTATTTCATTTTCATATGCATCTGATTCCGAGATATAAAGGAGATCAGGTGGGAATCACATGGCACCCGGGTGAACTCAGTGATGCAGATAAAGAAGAAATCCTGTTAAAAGTAAAGGAGCAGCTGTCCTGATATTCTGATACAGCACATTGCAAAAGATGGAGAATATAGATTTTGTAAGTATCTACAGGAAATACCGCTCTCGGGCGTTCAATATTGGAAAATTTATCCTTGGCGATGAAGACGAAGCAGAAGATGTCTGTCAGGATGTATTTGAGACTTTGTTTCATATGGGCCGGAGTGTGGATTTTTCAGATGAAAAGAAACTGGAGAATCTGATTGTCAGAATCAGCTACCATAAGGCATCCGATCATCGCAAAAAGGCCTTCAGGAAATATGAATATGCGAACTCAGATGCGATTCTGGAAATGACAGATATGCGGGTAAGAAAAGGTAATCGTGTAGATGAGATTGTTCTGAATCTGGAGGCAGCAGGATACCTGCAGTCGATATTTGAAAAACTGAGAGAAAAGAACAGGACAAATTATGAAATCTATGTCAGTGTAACGTTATATGACATACCAACGCGTCTCGTTGCCAGACATTATCATATCACAGAAAATAATGTGAATAACAGAGTCATGAGGACGAGACGCTGGCTTGCCAGGGAATATAAGAAAATAACCCGGTGATTACTGTTTATTTACGCAGTCTTCGATCAGTCCGGTGATTTTTTCAATAGAATTCATATGACTGCTTTCTGACATGGCATGAACATAGGACTCTCTGTTCTGGTACAGTTCGCGGATTGCGTTTAAAAGTGTGCTTTCTGTAATCTCTTCTTCCTCAAGTACCATGCTGAATCCCTGACGTTCAAATGAACGTGCATTGAGGATCTGGTCACCGCGGCTGGCATTTGCAGAAAGCGGGATCAGAAGATTGGGTTTTTTTAAAGCATTCAGTTCACAGATTGCATTGGCACCTGCGCGGGAGATAACGATATCAGACAGAGCAAACAGATCGGCAAGCTCCTGTTTAATATATTCATACTGTACATATCCTTTTGTGTCTTTGAGACTTTCATCCATTTTTCCCTTACCACACAGGTGGATAACCTGAAACTCTTTTAAAAGTTCCGGAAGGATTTTGCGGATATTTTCATTGACAGATGCAGCACCAAGACTTCCGCCGATCACCATAAGAACCGGTTTGTCATCTGTGAAACCACAGAATTCGCGGGCTGCCTCTTTACTTCCGTTTAATAATTCCTGACGGATAGGAGTACCTGTAAGTACTGCTTTGTCAGCAGGAAGACTTTTTACAGTCTCAGGGAAGTTACAGCATACTTTTGTTGCAGATGGAATGCAGATCTTATTTGCAAGTCCGGGAGTCATATCTGATTCATGAATGATGGTAGGAATTTTACGTCGACCGGCAGCGATTACAACCGGGACAGTCACGAAGCCACCCTTGGAGAAAACCACATCTGGTTTTAATTGTTTCAATAATTTTTTGGCCTCACCGAATCCTTTCAGTACACGAAATGGATCTGTGAAGTTTTTCAGATCAAAATAACGTCTCAGCTTTCCGGATGAGATTCCGTAATAAGGAATATTCATTTCTTCAATAAGTTTTTTTTCGATTCCATCGTAGGATCCGATATAGGAAATTTCGTATCCAAGCTCCTTAAGGCGTGGGATCAGAGCAATATTCGGAGTCACATGTCCGGCTGTGCCGCCGCCGGTGAGCACAATATGTTTCATAGAGATTCCTCCTGTTTTATTCTGAATAGTTACAACAATTCTATAAAAGACTGCAGGGAATATGTGAAATCCTGCGAAAATGTCCGGATTCATTATTTTATGGAATTGCTATACGTTACTATTTAATATGAACCCAAGGGGAGAAATTGTCAAGGAAAGTTAAATATTATGAAGAACAAAACAGATATACAGACAAAAAATCAGCAGATAGACAAAATACTTCAAGAGCAGTATGATGCTGAAACCAAAATACTTGAATCCGCATTGCTGAACGTAGCAGGCAAAACCTCATGGGATGAATTTCCGGAAGAATCCGAGGAGAAGATCCGGGCGGGGTATGATCGGCTGATCACCCGACTGAGAGAAACAGGGGATTTCAATGAAGCAGCCAGGGCTGAAAAGACAGGAAGCACCAGGGCAGCAAAGGAAAAACTTGAAATTCTTGAGTATGACTGGAACAGGACTCACAGAATCCTGAAATCTGCAGCTGCCGCAGTGGCAGTAGTTATGTTGACTGCGCTGGTGGGAATGACTGCTATAGCTGACTGTCGATATCCGGATAAAAATACGCAGACATATCAGAAAACATCCGTTTTTGAAAAAAAATAAAAAAATTTTATTTTTTGTGTGATATTTGCCGATTTGATTCGCATAGTATATGTAATGAAAGTTTGCGAAGCAGAAATCCGGCATTTTATTCTTCGTATAAGTGTGCGGATCAAAGGCTCGGAACAAAACGTTATATATTTATGCACTGACCGACAGAGAATCATTAAAATATCGGCAAATTTTTAAAATTCTTACGTGGCAGATGCAAAGAAAGGCAGGAACAGTCGAAAAAAAACTGTTTCTGCTTTTTGTTTTCAGAAAAGATATTGTTAATTTGTTTCATTGTAGTGTATAATTAATACAATATAGAAGGATCATAAAAGTAGTAAAAAGCTGCCGGGTTAAACAGGCAAAATGCAGCAAAACAATTGGGGATATCAAAAATGTACTCTCGGAGTCTTTATTGCACTTGCTTTTATGGCTGATTTTTCGCCAGATGCACCCGAATTTTATCAACGTACGCACCGCGTACGCCTCAAAACTTCGGGCACATCTGACAAAAAATCTTCTCATAAAATCAAGTACAAAAAGATTCCGAGAGTACATCAAAATCTGAAGGGAGGTTTTTATATGAAGATTACATTTATCGGGGCAACTCATGAGGTTACGGGATCCTGTTATTATCTGGAGGCAGCAGGTCACAAGTTTCTTGTAGACTGCGGAATGGAGCAGGGACCGGATTATTATGAAAATGCAGAAATACCAGTGGCTTTGGGAGAGATAGAATTTGTTCTTCTGACACATGCACATATAGATCACTCAGGTAATCTTCCGGCTATTTATGCAAAGGGGTTCAGGGGACCGGTATATGCCACAGATGCCACCAGCCATTTATGCGATATTATGCTCAGAGATAGTGCGCACATTCAGATGTTTGAAGCAGAATGGAGAAACCGTAAAGGCAGACGACAGGGCAAACCGGAATTTGTTCCGGCTTATACAATGGAAGATGCCATGGGAGTGATCAGAAACTTTGTGGGATGCCCGTACAATAAGATGATTACTCCTGCAGAGGGAATCTCAGCCCGGTTTATTGATGCAGGCCATTTGCTGGGCTCTGCAAGTATTGAGCTGACGATCAGGGAGGAGGATACAGAGAAAAAGATTGTATTCTCCGGAGATATTGGAAATACCTGCCAGCCCTTGATCAAGGATCCTGAGTATCTGCACCATGCAGATTATATAGTTATGGAATCCACTTACGGTGACCGCAGTCATGGAGAAAAGCCTGATTATGTGAAATTGTTGTCGGAAATCATCCAGGAAACCTTTGACAGAGGAGGAAATCTTGTGATTCCTTCTTTTGCAGTGGGACGTACGCAGGAAATGCTGTACTTTATCAGACAGATCAAGGCAGACGGACTGGTGTATGGACATGACGGATTTAAAGTATATGTGGACAGTCCTCTTGCAAATGAAGCTACCACGATTTTCTCGGAGCATCAGTATGACTGTTTTGATGAAGAAGCGATGGAACTGATCAAAAAGGGAATTAATCCAATCAGTTTCCCTGGATTGAAGATTTCCGTCACCAGTGATGATTCGAAGTCGATCAATTATGATGAGGAGCCCAAGGTAATCATTTCAGCCAGTGGTATGTGTGATGCAGGCCGTATCAAGCACCATCTGAAACATAATCTGTGGAATGAGAAGAATACGATTCTTTTTGTAGGATATCAGGCGGTCGGTACTCTTGGAAGAGCACTGATCGAGGGGGCTGCAGATGTGAAACTGTTTGGTGAACCTGTTCATGTGGCAGCGCATATCTGCCAGATGCCGGGAATCAGCGGTCATGCGGATGTGAATGGCCTTTTAGACTGGGCGAAGGCATTTGAGGAGAAACCGCAGAAAGTCTTTGTTACTCATGGAGATGATACAGTTACAGAGATTTTTGCAAAACGTCTGACAGATGAACTGGGGTATGATACAATGGCTCCGTTCAGCGGTACGGTTTATGATCTGGCAGACGATGTATGTCTGTATGAGGCAAAGGGTGTGAAAATCCAGAAAGCATCTGCATCACCGAAGGCAACAAGAGCAGCCAGAGCCTTCGAGAAACTTCTGGCACTTGGTTACAGGCTTATTACGGTTATCAGGAAAAATGAAGGAACGCCGAATAAAGATCTGGAAAGATTTTCAAGAGATGTTCAGTCCCTGTGTGATAAATGGGACAGGACAGATATGTAAATTAAAAAAATATCCCACGAAACTTTATCTATAGCAATCTTTGTAAATAATATATTGATTCAATTTACATTATTTAAGAGGCTTGCTATAGTTTTCGTGGGATATTTTATACGGTCACCTGCGTAACTGTTCAGTATTTCCACAGTTGTTTATTTGTTCAGAACTTCCTCCAGTGCAGTGGAAAGCTGATCCGGACATGAGGTATTCTTAAATCCGCATTTGATTCCTTTTAATCTGCTGATCACTTCCTCTGCATCCATTCCCTCTACAAGACTGGCTACACCTTGGGTATTTCCGCTGCATCCGCCGATGAAACGGACATTGTGGACTTTCTTATTGTCATCTACTTCAAATTCAATATGGCTGGCGCAGACACCTTTTGTTTTATACGTCATGATATGTTTCCTCCTGTGTGAAAAAATGTAAATATAAATGCTGCTGTTCATATGCCACTACGTGACTGTTCATTCCGTTCATAGTAACGTAGCCAAAATTCATTCCAGATTGCCTGCGGCAATGGAATTTGGGCTTGTATGTCTCGGGATTTTGGCATATTCATGCCAAAACACCTCGCGGAATAGTGATATGTGAACAGTAACATAAAATAGCAATTGTATTATAACAGAGGATAAAAAAAGTTTCCATATAAATAAAGTTTTGCTATAATAAAGAGATGTCAGGAACATTTGTCACTGTTTACACATCTGAACCTGATACCATGAAAATGAAAAATTACAATATACAAAGAAGAGGTGTTTTAATAATGAAATGTATCGGAATTATCGGAGCAATGGAACAGGAAGTTGCAAAAATCAAGGAAAAAATGCAGGATGTCACAATTACATCCAGAGCCCGTATGGATTTCTATGAGGGAACTCTGGAAGGAAAGAAAGTAGTTGTTGTACGCTCAGGAATCGGAAAAGTAAACGCAGGTATGTGCACACAGATCCTTGCAGATGTATTTGGTGTGGAAGCGGTGATCAATACAGGAATTGCAGGAAGTCTGAATAATGATGTAAATATTGGGGATATTGTTCTTTCTACAGATGTTTTGCATCATGATATGGATGCGATCGGCTTCGGATATAAGAAAGGTCAGATTCCGCAGATGGATGAATTTTCCTTCCCTGCTGATGAAAAACTTCGTAAACTGGCTGCAAAAGTATGTAAAGAAGTAAATCCTGAGATCAGTGTATTTGAAGGAAGAATCTGTTCCGGAGATCAGTTTATCTCAGATAAGAGCGTTAAAGATGCCATCATTTCAGAATTTGGTGGATTTGCAGTAGAGATGGAAGGTGCTGCTATCGGTCAGGCTGCTTATCTGAACCATATTCCATTCCTTGTAGTAAGAGCAATCTCTGATAAGGCAGACGGAAGTGCTCACATGGATTACGCTGAGTTTGAGATGGCGGCAATTGAACACAGTGTCAAATTAACTGTAAGAATGATCCAGGAATTGTAATCTGCAAGAAGTAGATGAAATAAAGCGGCACGTGAACTGTATTTCGGCACAGTCTGCAGAACTTTGCATATACTGAAATAGACAATCGAAAAGAATGCAGGATCGTACGATGTATCTGAAAGAATATTTTCCGTTTTATACCACATATGCAAATCCTCTTCTGTATGAAGGAGAACGGATGCAGGATAAAGAATTTAACCTGATGAAATCCTATTATCCGGGGACTGTACAGCATATTCAGGAGAAAATAGAAGAGGAATGTGATCTCATGGATTATGAGGGAAGCCGCCTTTATGATGAATATCCGGATAAATATATGATTTATCATTTAAGCTGCAAGATCAGGGAGAGTATGGAACCGGAAATAAGCACTCAGGCTATCAGGGAGGATTTTCTGGATGAACTGATACAGGTAATGCTTTGTCAGGAAATATCCAGAAGAAGATGCCGCAGATATCGCTGCAGGAGATACTTTTAAAACAGATTGTAATTGCTCGGGAAATCGGTTTGCCGGTACACCGGACAGTTACAACAGATTATATAACATTAACAGACAGAAAGAGCAATGAAAAATTTAAGAGAATATTTAGAAGAACAGATAAATGAAAATCTGATACAGGCTGTTCTGAGTGCCGGCAGAAATAAAGATGGCATATCAAAAATAAAGATTCGTCCGATCCGGCTGAAAGGACAGATCTGTTATCAGGCATCTGCCACAGAAGGACAGAAAGTTCTGCATAAAAACTACGGGCGTACGGAACTGATTGAATATGTGGAAAAAGAACTTGCAGAGAATTTCAGACAGTTTCAGGCACAGGGGGCAGTAACAGACGGGGTTGTTCTTGTCAGTAAAAAGGGGAAAATGACTATTAAACAGAAACACCATGAACAGAAAGAAAAAGTTCAGATCCAAGCACATAACCGGGTGAAACAATATATTCTTAAAGAAGGTGTTCCGGTTCCGTTTTTGATCGATCTGGGAGTTATGAATGAACAGGGAAAGATTATCCATGCCAGATATGACAAATTCAGACAGATCAATCGTTTCCTTGAATTTATTGAAGATATACTTCCCAGACTTTCCAGAGACAGAGAAATAACGATTCTGGATTTTGGCTGTGGAAAGAGTTATCTTACTTTTGCCATGTATTATTATTTAAGAGAACTAAAAGGATATGATGTAAATATCATAGGTCTTGACCTGAAAACAGATGTAATTGAGAAATGTAATTCTCTGGCACTCAGATACGGATATGAGAAGCTGCATTTCTATCATGGTGATATTGCAGATTATGAAGGTGTATCCTGTGTGGATATGGTGGTAACGCTTCATGCCTGTGACACAGCTACCGATTATGCACTTGCCAAGGCAGTGGAATGGGGAGCTGAAGTCATTCTTTCCGTACCCTGCTGTCAGCATGAAGTTAATAAACAGATCAAAAATGAAATGCTGGAGCCGGTTCTGCGCTATGGAATCCTGAAAGAAAGGATGTCTGCGCTGATCACAGATGCTGTGCGTGCAGATCTTCTGGAGAGCAAAGGTTATGATACCCAGATCCTGGAGTTTATTGATATGGAACATACACCTAAGAATCTCCTGATCAGAGCAGTCAGAACAGGGAAAAGATCAGACCAGGGTAAGGTGGAGAAAATGCTTGCAGCCCTGAATATCCATCCTACACTGGACAGGCTTCTGAATGAAAAAGAACAGGAAGGGAGTGTGCGATGAAAAGGATACTGAAAAAAGCAGGTATTCTTCTTCTGGTATTTCTGCTTGGTACAGCAGGTACTGCATTGCTTCTTAACAGTGAATCCACAGATAACCGTTCTGATTTTAATGACGCAGTGTTTCCGGAAGTCATGGTGGATATGAATGATACGCTGATAAACCGGATGTATGGATATGCGCAGCCTATGCAGGCGGATTTTAGCAGAGACAGTGTGACTCCTCTGGATACATCAAAAAAACTGACATTTAAAGTGAATCCCTATGATTCGGAAGTAAAGAGTTTTTCTTATGAGATCCGTACATCTGATGGAAGTAAAGTCCTTGAAAATAAGAAGATTAAGAATCTTGTAAAAGAAGATCAGTATTTGTCCGTAGACGTGGAGATTGGCAGTGATCTGCGTATGAATCAGGAATATTCCATGCAGATTGCCCTGGAACTGGATGAGGGTACAGCATATTATTATACGAGAGTTGTTTCCAGGTCACAGGTACATGCATCAGATTATGCAGCTTTTGTAAAATATTTTTATGAAGCGTGTCTTGACAAAGAGTCAGCAGATGCACTGGGAAGTTATCTGGAACCACAGACAACAGGAGCAGCAACGAATTACTCAGGAATTAATATTAATTCTTCCCTGAGTGAGATCAGTTGGGGGAATCTTGCTCCGCAGCTGTGTCAGGAGGGAATTCCTGTGATCAAAGAGATCAATGAGACAACTGCCAGCGTTGTGCTGGAATATCAGCTGACTTCGCAGAATGAGGATGAGGAAACGGAATTATATGACGTAAAAGAATTTTACAGAATGAAATATCAGGATACCAGGATTTATCTGCTGGATTTCCAACGTTCTGCAAATCAGGTCTTTGATGGTACACTGCCTGTTTATGAGGATGATGGGATTATCCTTGGAGTGCGCGATAAGAATGTAGAATATATGATGAATGATGCTGCTACTGTGATAGCTTTTGTGCAGGAGGGAGATCTGTGGTCCTATTCACCGGGCAATGAAAAGGTAAATCAGGTTTTCAGTTTCAGAAAATTGAAGGACGGAGATTTCCGCGATTCCAGAACTCAGCATGACATCAAGATCGTCAGAGTAACTGATGAAGGAGATATTGATTTCGTACTTTATGGATATATGAACAGAGGAAGCCATGAAGGATATGAAGGAATTGCAGTTTACCATTACAATCGTGATAAAAACGTGGCAGAAGAAAGAGCCTTTATCCCTGTTTCGGAATCATTTGAATTTCTGAAAAAAGATCTTGAAAAACTGTCCTATGTCAATGAAAAGAATGAGCTGTTTCTGATTCTGGCGAAGAATCTTTACAGGATCAATATCGAAGAGAACTCCAGTGAAATTCTTGAAAAAGGAATAAAAAATGCGAATTTTGTATCTTCCGATAATAATGACCATGCAGCCTGGCTGGTTTCAGAGGGGGATGAAAAGGGAAATATCAAAGAAATCGATTTTGATACCTGTAAAACCCGACTGATCGCACCGCAGAAAGGCCAGAGACTTCGTACAGTTGGATTTATGAATGAAGATCTGATTTATGGAATGCTGAATAAAGAAGATATTCTTACAGATGAGGAGGGACATAAATCTGTTGGGATCCGCATTCTGCGTATTGAAGATTTTGAAGGAAATGTAAAAAAAGAATACCGGAAAGACGGACTTTATATCACTGATATTTCAGTAGGAAATACTCTGATCGAGTTTGAACTTTCTGCAAAATCCGGAGAAATCTCTTATGTTGCCCAGAAGAAAGATACGATCATGAATAATAAAAAGGCAGCGGCAAATACAGTAAAAATCGAACTTATTTCTGCATCCAGGACAGGTGTTCGTGTGAAACTGGTATTTAACACAACCAAACAGACAGATTCTCCGCTGACTATGTATGCAAAGGTAAGCAGTTCCGACCGGAAAGACATTGTTCTGGACACTCAGATTCCTCAGGAAATAGCATATTATGTTTACGGACAGGGCGGACTGGACGGTATCTATATAGATCCGGCGAAGGCTGTATTGCGTGCAGATACGCTGGGAGGTGTAGTGCTGAACCGTACACAGCAGTATGTATGGGAACGTGGAAATAAAAAGACAAAAATGCAGATAGATACAGAAGAGATTCCGGAGATTGTGCTTCAGGGAACCTATGATATTAAAACCCTGAAAAAGAGCCTCAAAAAGACCGGAACTGTGATCGATCTTTCCGGCTGCAGTCTGGACAGTGTGCTGTACGAGATAAGTGCACAGCGTCCGGTAATTGCCAAAACGGGAGCAGATACAAGCGTGGTGATCGTAGGATATGATGAATATAATACCTGGCTGTATGATCCGGTTAAAAAAGAGACCTATCCGTATGGAATGAATGACAGTACGGATCTTTTCCAGAAAGCCGGAAATGTGTTTATCACCTATATAGAAACAGTAAATTACTGATGAAAAACATAACCGGCAGGCAGCTGAGAACGGAGCGAACAGTAATGCGACAGCAACCTGCCGGTTATTCATCCAAAAAATTGTAAAAATGCTTCTTTACATTTCACTGATATTTGAGTATTCTAAAAAGGACAAACAGTGGCAGAGAAATTTATTGTTTAAACACGTTACTGTAAGAGTGAAACAGTAACAGCGAAACGGAGGAACGTACAGATGTTATATGAGAACATTAAAAAATTAGTACAGTACGGAGTAGAAACAGGACTTACACCGGCCTGCGAGAAGAATTATACAATAAATCTTCTTCTGGATGTCTTTAAAGAAGACGAATATGTGGAACCTGAGGAAGAGTACAGGGATATCGATCTTGAAGAGGTATTAAATGCACTTCTGGATGAGGCTGTGAAGAGAAATCTCATAGAAGACAGTGTTGTGTACAGAGACCTTTTTGATACCAGACTTATGAACTGTCTGATGCCGCGTCCGGCGCAGGTACAGAATGAGTTCTGGAGCAGATATGAGAAAGATCCACAGGAAGCAACCGATTACTTCTATAAACTCAGTCAGGACAGCGATTATATTCGTCGTTATCGTGTAAAGAAAGATCAGAAATGGACAGTAGACAGTGAATATGGTAAAATCGATATCACCATCAATCTTTCCAAACCGGAAAAAGATCCGAAGGCAATCGCTGCTGCCAAGCTTGTAAAATCCAGCAGTTATCCGAAATGTCTTCTTTGCCCGGAGAACGAAGGATATGCAGGAAGAGTTAATCATCCTGCCAGAGAGAATCACAGAATCATTCCTATCACTGTAAATGACAGTCCCTGGGGATTTCAGTATTCCCCATATGTGTATTACAATGAGCATTGCATCGTCTTTAACAGTCAGCATGTTCCGATGAAGATTGAGAAGAATACATTTATCAAACTTTTTGATTTTGTAAAACTTTTCCCGCATTACTTCCTGGGATCCAATGCAGACCTGCCTATCGTAGGCGGTTCTATTTTAAGTCACGATCATTTCCAGGGCGGACATTATACTTTCGCAATGGCAAAAGCACCGATCGAGAAACATGTGACTATTCCGGGATATGAGGATGTAGAAGCAGGTATTGTTAAATGGCCTCTTTCAGTTTTAAGGATCCGTCATAAGGATGAGAAGAGACTGATAGAGCTTGCTACACATGTTCTGGAAGCGTGGAGAGGTTATACAGACGAAAGTGCGTTTATCTTTGCTGAAACTGATGGAGAACCGCACAATACGATCACACCGATCGCCCGCAGATCCGGAGATATGTTTGAACTGGATCTCACACTTAGAAATAACATTACTACTGATGAGCATCCTCTTGGTGTATACCATCCGCATGCAGAGTATCACCATATCAAGAAAGAGAATATTGGTCTGATCGAAGTAATGGGACTTGCCGTACTTCCGGCAAGATTAAAAGAAGAATTGGAACTTCTGGCAGAATATATTCTGGAGGGAAAAGACATTTCTTCCAATGAGAAGATTGAGAAACATGCAGCGTGGGTTGCAGAATTCCTTCCGAAATATGACAACCTTGATAAAGACAACATTCAGGATGTTCTCAGAAAAGAAGTCGGTAATGTATTCGTTCATGTACTTGAGGATGCCGGCGTATATAAATGCACTGCTGAAGGCAGAGAAGCATTTATGAGGTTTATCAATAAATTATAAGGAATATTTTCAACCATAAGAAAACAGTGTTTACATAGCAGGATGACAAATCTGGTATTATTTACATATGAGCAGGTTGTGGCGGTTCTGATCAAAAGCCGGGCAGTCTGAAGATGTTTTTGAATGATTGGGAATGCATAGAGAACGTCCCGCATATTTTATGTTGGGACGTTTTTGCAAAATGGAGGTAAATATGTACAGAAAAAGACACAAAAGAGGAAAGCGTCTGGCAAGTGTGTTTCTGACTGTGGCACTGATCACTGCAACAGTTCCCGTACAGGCAGCAGAGTTCGGCACTCCGGACAGTTTTGAAGAGATTTTCAGTTCAGGGGAAGAAGATTCGTGCATAACTGATACAGAAAATACTTTGCCGGCAGCTTCTGATTCGGAGAAAGTAATGGCATCGGAACTGTCACCAACACCAACAGTGACTTCGACACCGGAGGGTACACCTGCACTGACAGAAACACCGACTCCTTCGGTCACACCGATGCCGTCTTCAACACCGACTCCTTCAGTCACACCATCACCATCTCCCACGCCGACGATTAATCCGGAGAAAGAGGTAATGCTCCGGTTTATAGACGGAGAAGGAAATGAATGTGAACAGCTGCGAACAGTGATGTCCTGGGGTGAATCTTTGATCCTTCCCAATGTACCGGATACAGGTGCACCGGATATGTGGAAACTGGAAAAAAATGAAAAACTTGGAGATGCGATCACTCTGAAGGGTGGAGATATTCTTACTCTGAAGAAAGGCGAGAGCTGGAATCTGTTTCTCGAAAAAGGCATCCTGAACTTCTATATGCCAAAGAAATGTACGGTTTCCCTTTATAATAATTCAGGAACCAGTGTGTTTTCCAATGGAATTCTGCAGGCATATGAGACAAAAAACGTCATACTTCCGGATATGCCATCATCTAAATACATTAATTATGGATGGACAGATACAAAGGGAAGTTCTGCTGTAAAATATGAACTGAATTCAGAATTTACAGTGACCGGTGACACAGATTTTTACATTGTGCGCCGTACAGCACTTCAGGTGAATTTTAAGACCAATACAGGGGCAAGCAACAGTAAATTTACCAGACTGAATCAGAAAGTCGGAAAAGGACTTACAGTTACAATGCCGCAGGTGCCTGTCAAGACAGGATATCAGTCTCTGGGATGGTCAAAGAGTAAAAAAGCCTCCAAAGCTGACTATAAAGCAGGCCAGAATGTGACTATATCAAAAACACTGACTCTCTATGCTGTATATAAGAAATTGCCTTACACAGTTACTTTCAATAACAATAATGGAACAAGTACCAGCAAAATTTATACTTCGCTCACCATGTATGCGTCAAAAAATCAGAAAGTGACACTGCCTGATGTGCCGAAAGTAAAGGGCTATACAAATCTGGGCTGGACAACTGAAAAGGGAGAAACAGAACCGGAATATTCAGCCGGTGATACAGTAAAGATTACAAAGGCAACTCGGTTCTATGCAGTGCGCAGAAAGAGTAATTATTATACGGTCAGCTACTATCTGGGAAATGGAAGCACTAATGCGGCTTATCAAAAACTTACTCAGACAGTAGAAGAGGGAACGGTTGTTACCTTTGCAAAAGTACCGGCAAGAACCGGTTATGTTAACCAGGGATGGTCAAGTAAGAAAAATTCTGAGAAAGCAACAGCAAAGGCGAAATGTACAGTCAACAAAAATATCACTCTTTATGCGGTACAGAAGAAGGCAGTACAGCTGACTTTTCACAGATGTGACGGTAGCACCTGGCAGAAAACGACTCTGGCAAAAGGAAGTTCTTATTCTCTTCCGGGCGTAAGGGATGCAGAAGGTTATACTTTTATGGGGTGGTCCACAAAACCGATGCAGAGTGTTTCTCCGCAGTATGAGGCAGAAGAAAAAATCACGGTAAATGGAAATGTGGATCTCTATGCAGTGGTATTTAACAGAACAACGGAAACAGACCTTACAGAGGATCAGCTTCCGCAGGTAGATATCTATAAATATAAACAGGTGATTTTTGTAGGTGATTCCCGTACGGAATTTATGGAAAATGTTCTGACAGGAATGGGAGAATCTGCGACTAAAAATGTGAAGTTTGTCTGCTCGGCAGGAAAGGGACTGGACTGGTTTACCACTACAGGATGGGCTCAGCTTTATTCCATAGTACAGCACGATTCCAACAGTATTCTTTCAAAGAAAACCGCAGTGATCTTTAATTTTGGAGTAAACGACTTGTCAAAATCTGCAGATTATGCGGAGTATTATAACTGGATTGCACCACAGCTTAAAAGCAAAGGATGTGAACTGTACTTCATGTCTGTAAATCCGGTGAATCGTCTGATGCTTTCCAATGCGGGAAGAGCGGACAGAAGTGAGGCGGCAGTCAGATCATTCAATCAGTATATGAAAGCAAATCTGTCTTCTGCTTATACTTATATTGATATGTATTCTTATCTGAAATCAACAGGATACAGCTTTGCCAGTGATCATTACGGAACCGGTACGGTAGATGACGGGCTTCACTATACTACAAGGACATATAAGCGTATTTTTGCAAAATGTATGGATTCATTGAGAGTGCCTGCCTGACGAAATGGCAGAGAGCATGATTTTGCTACACCTGACAAAAGAAAAAACATAGTTAAATACCAGATTACTCCTTGCGTGAAAACAGGGAATAGTCTATACTAAAAGGCGAGACGGCTGTTATCTGAAACAGCGTTTCGTCTTTTTGTGTAAGACCAGAACGATGAGGAGAAAGAGGAAACATAGATATGAAGTTAACAACAGTAAAAGAGATTTACAAAGAGAGAGAAAAATACCTGGATAAAGAGGTTACAGTAGGTGGATGGGTACGAAGCGTACGTGATTCCAAGACATTTGGATTTATCGTGCTTCACGACGGAAGCTTCTTTGAGACTCTTCAGGTAGTTTATCACGATACAATGGAGAACTTTGCTGAGATCAGTAAATTAAACGTAGGTGCAGCGATCATTGTCAAAGGTACACTGGTAGCAACTCCACAGGCAAAACAGCCATTTGAGATCCAGGCAGCAGAAGTTACAGTAGAGGGTAATTCTGCACCTGATTATCCGCTTCAGAAGAAACGCCACAGTCTTGAATACTTAAGAACCATCACACATCTCCGTCCGAGAACAAACACATTCCAGGCAGTATTTCGTGTACGTTCTCTGTGTGCCTATGCGATTCACCGTTTCTTCCAGGAGCAGGGATTTGTTTATGTGCATACTCCGCTGATCACAGGAAGCGACTGTGAAGGTGCAGGTGAGATGTTCCAGGTAACTACTCTGGATATGAACAACGTTCCGACAGATGACAAGGGTGCTGTAGATTACTCTCAGGATTTCTTCGGAAAAGAAACTAATCTGACAGTAAGCGGACAGTTAAACTGCGAGACTTTTGCACAGGCATTCCGCAATGTTTATACTTTCGGACCAACCTTCCGCGCTGAGAATTCCAACACAACCCGCCATGCGGCAGAGTTCTGGATGATCGAGCCGGAATGCGCATTTGCAGATTTAAATGACAACATGGATCTTGCAGAGGCAATGCTGAAATATGTGATCCGTTATGTACTGGAGAATGCACCGGAAGAGATGAATTTCTTCAATTCTTTTGTTGATAAGGGACTTCTGGACAGACTGAACCATGTGATCAATTCTGAGTTTGGTCATGTTACTTACACAGAAGCAGTAGAGCTTCTGGAGAAGAACAACGATAAATTTGACTACAAAGTATTCTGGGGATGCGATCTGCAGACAGAGCATGAACGTTATCTTACAGAAGAAATCTTTAAGAAACCTGTATTTGTAACAGATTATCCGAAAGAGATCAAAGCTTTCTACATGAAGATGAATGAGGATAACAAGACTGTTGCAGCTATGGACTGTCTGGTGCCTGGAATCGGTGAGATCATCGGTGGAAGCCAGAGAGAGGATGACATTGAGAAACTTGAGAAACGTATGGACGAGCTGGGACTTAAGAAAGAGGATTATGACTTCTATCTTGATCTTCGTAAATATGGTTCCACACGCCATTCAGGATTTGGTCTTGGATTTGAACGTTGCGTAATGTACCTTACCGGCATGGGCAACATCCGCGACGTAATTCCATTCCCAAGAACTGTTAAAAACTGTGATTTATAATTTGACTGATATCAGTATTGTGGGAGCATTGAAGCTGCAGAGCAATCCGCAGATATCAAAAATGTTATAGAAAGAGAGATTGGCATGAGATTTATTCATCTTGCAGATGTACACCTTGGTGCAGTTCCTGACAGGGGCTGTCCATGGAGCAGCAGGCGGGAGGAAGAAATCTGGGAAACTTTCCGCCGGGTTATTGCGGGTATCCGCGAGAATCCGGTGGATTTGTTATTTATAGCAGGAGATTTGTTCCACCGCCAGCCTCTTCTACGGGAACTGAAAGAAGTAAATAACCTGTTTTCCACCATCCCGGATACCCGGGTTTATCTGATGGCAGGAAATCATGACTATATTAAGGCTGATTCTTTTTACCGGGATTTTCAGTGGGAAAAGAATGTGACATTTTTTAAGAATGAACAGCTTACCTGTGTGAAAGATGAGAAACTGGATGTTTATGTATATGGACTGAGCTATGAACATCAGGAAATAGAGAATCCTCTGTATGATTCCATACATCCTGCAGAGGGAGAGGGGGTTCACATTTTACTGGCTCATGGTGGAGATGCGAAGCATATCCCCATGAATATCAAATCAATTGCTGCGTCAGGATTTGATTATATTGCATTAGGACATATTCATAAACCCCAGATTTTGATCCGGGATAATGCAGCTTATGCAGGTGCGTTGGAGCCTGTTGACAGAAATGATCTGGGTGATCATGGATACATAGAAGGACATCTGGAAAACGGAAGGCTTAAGACAAATTTTGTTCCTTTTGCCTGCCGTTCCTATGAGCAGATTCTTCTGATGCTGCGTGAAGATTCTACACAGGCATCTCTGGAAGATATGCTGAAGGCGGATCTGGCGAATAAAGGACGCATGAATATCTACAGGATCGTGATCCAGGGAACCAGGGCACCGGAGCTTCTGCTGCTTCCCGAGAGACTGAAGTCTTTTGGCTACGTAACAGAGGTTCTGGATGAATCAAAGCCTTCCTATGATCTGGAAGCACTTCAAAAAAAATATAGTGGAACACTGATCGGTGACTATATCAGTTATTTTCTTGAAAAAGACAGAAATGCAGTGGAGGAGAAGGCATTATATTATGGTCTTCAGGCTTTACTGGAAACAAGCAGGTGACAGACAGAATATGATTATCAGACAGTTAAATATTAAAAACTCTGGAGAAATCCATGATAAAACTTTAGAGTTTTCTCCGGGAATTAACGTTCTGTATGGAGAGAATGAAAGCGAAAGAGCGATAGTACATACGTATATTAAAAATATGTTTCTCGGAGATATCAGTGAAGCAATCTACGATAATGCAGTTTTTGCTGCGAAGTTAAAGAGTCCGACAGAACAGGATCTGGCTCGGGAGCTGCAAAAATTTATGACCGGCTATCAGGGAACTGCAGACAGCTCCATGGATCTGGGACGGGCCATGCAGATGCTCAAGATGTCCAGAAAGGGTTATCTGGTCCAGGCAGACAGAAAACAGAAAGAGACAGAACAGGAGAGGCAGAAACTTCTGACCAGGATGGATGATATCATAAGTGATCTGAATGATCTGAATGGAAAGCTGGATCAGATTAATGAGAAAGAGGAGTCGTTACGGATGCATCCCGGAGATGAAAATGGTGCGGTTATTCTGGATGAGAGAATGGCACAGGCAAAGGCAAAAAGAAACAGCTTTGCAATGGGAATGCTGATATCGGCCGCTGCCGGCATCTTTGGATTGATTCTGACTGCGATTATAGCGGACAGTGTTTCGGTAAGTCTGATCGTAGCGGTTATTGCAGCTGCGTTGGTGGGATTTTGTGGAAAACAGCAGCTGAAGTATGCAAGGGAATTTCAGAAGAGAATACGGATGAAGAAACGCTGGGTATCCAGGCAGGAGAAACTCAGATGCAGTAAAGAAAATCTCAGACAGGACTATGATGAGAAAGAAACAGAACTTTGTAACCTTAAGGAAGAATACCGGGAATACGAAGAAAATTCTTTTCTGCTTACATCGGAAGAGCGGGAGGTACAGGCTCTGAATATGGCGATGGAAACCATAGAGAGAATGTCAGGAAATATTCATCTTCAGGTGGGACGAAAGCTGCAGATACGTACTTCTCAGATTTTGAGTGAGATTACAGATGGTGAATATCAGGACGTACAGATGGATGCGGCATCCCACATGACAGTAACTACCGGGAACGGAGTGGAAGCACTGGAATGTCTCAGCCGCGGCACTCTGGAGCTGATTTATTTTGCCATGCGCATGGCTGCAGGAGAGCTTCTGTGTCAGGAAGAAAGTCTGCCGGTGATACTGGATGATATCTTTGGGATGTATGAGGAAGAAGATCTTGAGGCAGTTCTTGAATGGATGTATAAGGAGAAAAAGCAGGTTATCATCAGTACCTGCAGTAAACGCGAGATGGAACTTCTGGACAGGGAGGGGATCCCTTATGGGAAGCAAATTATTTCCTGAATTTTAACCAGACTGCGAAGCAGTTATTCAGTGTAGGGCCGCATAGAAGAGTGGATTGCATTATATATAACAAAAAGAGAGATTTCATGTACTGCAGGAATTTCGGATGAAACAGCCGGAACAGAACATGAAATCTCTTTTTATAAATTTTACAGAAGTTATTTATTTCTCATCATACTGAGCCATATAATTGCTTACGCAGCGGTTGATCCTGTCAACCGGGTTGAGCAGATAGCTTACAGACTGATCATGATTAAGAGTATCAATGATCAGGGCGATATATTTACTCATATCACAGGAGATGTAGTAATCTTTTGCAAGAAGCTCAGGAGACTGATAGATCAGGTTTGTAGTGAGCAGTTTGTCAAACACTCCTGCCTTATGAGCCTCATCAAATTTCTCGAGTCCGTTTGTAAACAGTCCGAAAGTAGAGCAGATATAAATTCTGCCTGCTCCTCTTTCCTTGAGGAGAGAAGAAATCTTAAGAACTGTATCACCGGAAGAAATCATATCATCGATCAGGATCATATCTTTGCCCTTAAGGTTTGGACCGAGGAATTCGTAAGCTGCGATCGGGTGACGTCCGTTGATTCTCTTGGAGTAATCCAGACGTTTGTAATACATACCCATATCAACACCAAGGATATTGGCAAGATAGATTGCGCGGTTCATGCTTCCCTCATCAGGGCTGATGATCATGAAATGATCGTTGTCGATGTGAAGTCCTTTCTCATGGTTGAGAAGAGCTTTGATAAACTGATAGGATGGCTGTACAGTCTCAAATCCATGCAGAGGTGTTGCATTCTGCACGCGCGCGTCATGTGCGTCAAAAGTGATGATGTTTTCCACACCCATACTTACAAGCTCCTGAAGTGCTGTTGCACAGTCCAGGGATTCTCTGCCACTGCGGATATTCTGGCGGCTTTCGTACAGATAAGGCATGATCACGTTTACTCTGCGGGCTTTGCCGCCGATTGCGCCGATCACACGTTTCAGATCCTGAAAATGGTCATCAGGAGACATAAGATTCTCGTATGGTCCGATGCTGTAGGTAAGACTGTAGTTACATACATCAACCATCAGATAGATATCGTCACCACGTACAGATTCCATGATCGTACATTTCGCCTCACCGGAACCGAAACGTGCTGTCTGGACCGGTATCAGATAGGACTCTCTCTGATAACCCTCAAATGCAAAAGAATCAAGCTCTTCGTGGCTGCGCTCTTTACGCCACTGTATCAGCCATTCATTTACTTTTTCACCCAGATCCTTACAGCTGATCAGAGGGATCAGACCAAGTCTGCCCACCGGAAGTGTAGTTAAATCTTTAGTTGTTGCCTGTGCCATGTTTTATTTTCCTCCTAAAAAAATTTTCTGTATACGGATATCCTTTCCTTCCAGCTTCACCATACGGTAGTTGCTGGCGATTCTCGAAAAGGTTCGTTCGGAATAAGTATCCGAGAAATTTTCCAGTTTCAGATTTGTTGATATGATCGTAGACTTCCTGCGCATGATGCGTTCATTTATGCACAAAAACAACTGGGAAGAGACAAAGCTGTTTGTAAGTTCAGTTCCCAGGTCGTCGATGATCAGCAGATCGCTGTCAAATACAAATTCCTGTCCTTCTGTTTTATCTCTGGAGAATTTGGAGTCTGCCAGCAGTTCAAACAGATCAAATGCGGAAAAGTACATAACGCAATGTGCTGATTCCAGAAGATCATGAGCAATACAGTGAGAAAGAAAAGTCTTACCCACACCGGTATCACCGTAAAGAAACAGATTCTCAAAGGAACTGTCAAAATTTCTCACAAAACCTCTGGCAATATCATAAGCTCTCCGGGCCGTCTCTCTTTCTGTCAGTCCGGTAGCTTCGTTCTTCATTGTATCAGAATAATAATCAAAAGAAAAGTGGTCAAAGTTTTCTTTTTTGAGAATTTCTTTTAAATTGGACTGCGTATAGAGCAGTTCTATCTCTGCTTTCTTAAAACAGGTACATTTTTGGCTTCCGACGTAACCGGTATCCTGACAGACCGGACACTTATATGGAAGTTCCAGATAATCCTCCGGATATGAGTTACATACCAGCAGGGCATTGCGCTCCTGGGACAGAAGAGAGATTGCAGCTTTAAGGTCCTCAAGACCTGATGATTCTCCGCTTAAGAGTGCTCTTGCTTTTTTTGCGCTTAAGGTGGCAACCTCTTCATCTATTTCGTGGATGCGCGGGATTTTTTTATAAATCTCCTGAGTACGCTCCTCCAGAATACGTCTGTTCTGAGACTGGGTCTTGCTGTATTCCCGCATGATCGTATCATACTGATAATTCTGTAAAGGCATGATTTCACACCCTTTCGTTTGTTTTTTTGTAGCTGTTCAGTGACTTTCAGACGATTATGTCACTGTCGTTACTGATTCAGCAATTTCTTTTCATATTCGTTAAAGTCGTACTGTCGCTGATGGAAATTGTTAAACCGGTTTGATGCAGCCGGTTTGGAAGCTGCTTTTCGCTGGGTATTCTTTTCCAGCTTCTGTCGCTGATGCTGAGCATCGAGGAGCCGGACATCTGCAAGTGTACGGACATTTTTATCTTTCCATCCGGAAAGGATTTTATCTGCATACTGGAAACTTGGCTGTCCGGTAGAGAGAACTGTACGGCTGCAGGCTTCCTGGATGATATCCATGGTAAAACCATAATCATTCAGCCAGGTGTTCATAAGAGAAATCTCTGTATCTACCGGATTTCGTCCGCTGATTCCCATTGATTTAAAAATAGTAAAGTATTCTTTGGCATAACGGGAATTTGCCTCTTTTGCCATGGTGACAGTGGTGATTCCCTCATCTGCCCAGGCAAGAGCAACGGTTTCTATGTAACGCATACTCTTATGCCCGCGGCTGACACTGTATTCGATCAGGTACTCGATCAGATCAGGCGAGAATTTCAGCTCATCATAGAAAAACAGGATCTTTTTCATCTCGGTAGGAGTGAGCGTTTTGCCGAGATACTGTTCTGCGATATAGAGGAGCTGTACGATCTCATCATTTTGCTTTAATTCTTTTACACGGTCAGGAGACAGTGCAGTGGCTAATCTGGTGGTCTGCTTCACAGGCTGTGCCGGCGCAGAAGAAGTCTGGGGTTCTGTTTTTGTAACAGGGGCTGCCGAAACAGTTGTGTCGGAAGCAGCAGATTTTACAGGTGGTACATTCAATATGATATCTGCTATATCTTCGTTATTTCTGTAGGTTAAAGTAAGGAGTTTTTCTTTCTCCCAGTATTTCAGAGCGCGGATAATGTCACGTTCTGTACAGAAGAAATGATCAGCCATCTGCTCCAGACTGAAGGGTACAGAGGTGTCAGAAAGAAGCCTCAGAAGATAGATATATACTTTCACAAATTCTCCATTGGCCCCAGGCATATAGTTGTCTATGAAATTGTTGGTTAATACAGTTACTTCCGCATTGCGGGAATTCTGTAAAGTGATCATAGCCATGAATTTCCACTCTCTTTCATAATAATAAGATGTTAGGGTCAAAAGGTATTTTGCCCCTAACCTGATATCCACGAATTGCTCCGCTGCAAAGCAGCTCCCACAATTCTCAAACATTCGAAATCCGCTGATTTACTGCGTAAATCGCTACTTTCTCATGTTTGGCGGGTCCCAAGTTCAAAAGTCTTATCGTGCAAGCACGAACGACTTTTTGACCCTGATATCATAATAATAAGATGTCAGAGTAAAAAAAGATATTTTTCCTCTGACTTGATATCTATGAATTATAGCACAACATTTTTTAAAAGAGAATAGGGGATTTTTGTCGAAGATTTCATCCACATTTGAATGTGGATAATGTGGATAATGTGGAAAGGTGAAATATGGTATATATTATTGGAAACCTGAAAAATGTTGAATTTCAGGGAAAAACGGAGTATTACGGGGACGAATAATGTCGAATTATGTTAAGTGATTTATGCACATATACATCCACATATGCAGGCAGATGAAAATGTGTATAACGATGTGGAAAATGTGGATAAGTGATCTGAACTGTTATAAATAAAGGAAGAACTGAGGGGGATAAAATGTTTATAACTTTTTAATGGAAATTGTCGACAGAGACACAAGTGTTCAGTATCTTCTATTGCTATAAGTGCTATAAGTTGGGCGGTTGTAAAAAACAGGACAATTCTGAAAAATTATTTTCCGAATTGTCCTGTATAAATTGCTGATATTCATGTCAGGCAGAAACATTATTTACCCAGCAGATGCTCCCCGATATTTACAACATCTCCGGCTCCCATGGTGATGAGCAGATCACCCTCCTGGCAGTTGGAGAGCAGATAATTCTCAATCTCATCAAAGGTAGGGAAATACTCGCAGGGAGTTCCCAGTTCCTGAATACGCTTCTGCAGATCTTCAGAAGAAATTCCCAGAGTATCGGTTTCTCTTGCTGCATAAATATCCGCAACTACCACATGATCTGCCAGGCTGAGTGCTTTGGCAAACTCCGGAAGCAGAGCTTTGGTACGGGTATATGTATGTGGCTGGAATACACACCATAATTTCTTATGGGGATAATTGTGTGCGGCATGAAGAGTTGCTTCAATTTCTGTAGGATGATGTGCATAATCGTCTACGATCGTAACCCCTGCAACTTCTCCTTTATACTGGAAACGGCGGTCTGTTCCTGTGAAACTTCCAAGTCCCTTGATGATCACTTCTTCGGAAAGACCAAGAAGATGACCGAGGGCAATTGCTGCCAGTGCATTGGAAACATTGTGGATGCCCGGCACTTTCAGATAATAGCTGCCAACCTTAACGCCATTGCGCAGAACGGAGAAGGAAGCATGTCCATATTTGTCATAAGTGATATCTGCTGCCTGATAATCTGCATCATGTTCCAGACCATAAGTGATCACATTACATGGAAGATTCCGGATGATATCTTCATATTTCGGAGTATCTGCATTGATGATCAGTGTACCGTCAGCAGGAAGAAGCTCTGCAAAGCGGCGGAAGGAATGACGGATATCGTCAATATCCTTAAAGAAATCCAGATGGTCTGCATCCATATTCAGGATAATACTGATCTTCGGGAAAAAGCTCAGAAAGCTGTTTGTGTATTCGCAGGCTTCTGTGACAAAAGTCTCAGAATTGCCTACGCGGATGTTTCCGCCGATAGCAGGAAGAATACCTCCCACACTGATGGTCGGGTCACAGTCTCCTGCAAGAAGAATGTGAGATACCATAGATGTTGTGGTTGTTTTTCCATGAGTTCCGGAAATGGCAACAGGAGTATCATAATTCCTCATGATCTGTCCGAGAAGCTCTGCACGTGTGAGCATTGGAAGTCCTTTTTCCTTTGCACAGGCAAATTCCGGGTTGTCAGGATGGATAGCTGCGGTATATACCACAACATCTACGTCATCGGTAATGTTTGTGGCACGCTGTCCGTAATAGATGGTGGCTCCCTTTTTCTCCAGTGCCTGGGTAAGAGGACTGGATTTGGAATCGGAACCGGAAATGACAAAATCCTCGCCGAGAAGAATCTCGGCCAGTCCGCTCATGCTGATGCCGCCGATACCGATAAAATGTATATGAAGTGGTTTGTGAAAATCTATCTGATACATAGTATGTTCTCCTTGATTAATTATTTACAAATCTTTATAAATCCGGTAACTGTAACATATTCGCATAGTTACTGGAACTGTTTTATCTGTCTGTTTATTATACTCCCTGTGCCTTAAAATGAAAAGGACTTCTTTGGGTTGATAAAAAATCACAAAAAACGACATTGGATATATAAAAAATGCCTAATAATATATCGGTGGAAATACAGACTCAATAAAAAACGTGTGCAAAAATCATAAAAAAACAAAAAATGAAAAACAAAAATTGTAAATAATGTTCACTAACAGATAAAAGTGTGTTATAATTAAATAATCATAACCTGTAACTGTTCAGTGCCTCGCGAAACAGCAGACTGACGAATAGTTACCATAACTACAACAAGAGGTGATTGCATGATTAAGAAAGAAATGATAGCTATGCTTCTGGCCGGCGGTCAGGGCAGCAGACTGGGTGTACTGACAGAAAAAGTAGCGAAACCTGCAGTTGCTTTTGGCGGGAAATATCGTATCATAGATTTTCCTTTAAGTAACTGTATTAATTCAGGCATCGATACAGTAGGTGTATTGACACAGTATCAGCCATTGCGACTTAATACACATATCGGAATTGGTATTCCATGGGATCTTGACAGAAACGAAGGTGGTGTAACAGTACTGCCGCCTTACGAGAAGAGTACCAGCAGTGAGTGGTACACAGGAACAGCCAATGCAATCTTCCAGAATATGGATTACATGGAACAGTATAATCCGGATTATGTCCTGATCTTATCCGGTGACCATATCTATAAGATGGATTATGAAGTAATGCTTGATTTCCATAAAGCGAATAAAGCGGATGTGACGATTGCCTGTATGCCGGTACCTATTGAGGAAGCAAGCCGTTTTGGTATCATGGTAACAGATGACATAGGACGCATTACGGAGTTTGAGGAGAAACCGGAGCATCCAAGCAGCAATCTGGCGTCCATGGGAATTTATATTTTCAGCTGGCCTGCTTTAAAGGAAGCACTGATGTCTCTGAAGGATCAGAACAGCTGTGATTTTGGCAAACATGTTCTTCCATACTGCAAGGAGAAAGGTGAAAGACTTTTCGCCTACGAATACAATGGATACTGGAAGGATGTAGGAACACTGGGTTCTTATTGGGAGGCCAATATGGAACTGATCGATATTATTCCGGAATTTAATCTCTATGAAGAATTCTGGAAGATTTACACAAAGGGAGATATTATCCCGCCTCAGTATATTTCGGCAGATGCGGTTACAGACAGATGTCTGATCGGTGAGGGTGCAGAAATTTACGGGGAAATACATAATTCTGTGATCGGACCAAATGTTGTGATCGGAAAAGGCAGCGTGATCCGTGATTCCATTATCATGCGCAATTCTACCATTGGTGAGGGCGTACAGATGGATAAAGCTATTATTGCCGAGGATGTTACTATTGGAAACAATGTTGTACTGGGATGTGGTGAGGAAGCACCGAATGTGCTGAAACCTGCAGTTTATGCATTTGGAATTGCTACGGTTGGTGAACGCAGCGTGATCCCGGATAATGTAAGAATCGGAAAGAATACAGCAATCTCAGGTATAACTGTTCCTGAGGATTATCCTGATGGTGAGCTGGCCGGCGGACAGGTAATTACAGCAAAGGACGGTGACGAATAATGAGAGCGATAGGTATTATTTTGGCTGGCGGTAATAATAACCGCATGAGAGAATTATCAAATAAGAGGGCAATCGCAGCAATGCCGATCGCCGGAAGCTACAGAAGTATCGACTTCGCACTGAGCAACATGGCGAGTTCTCATATTCAGAGAGTTGCTGTTCTGACACAGTACAATGCCCGTTCTCTGAATGAACATTTAAGCTCTTCCAAATGGTGGGATTTCGGAAGAAAACAGGGTGGTCTCTTTGTATTTACACCTACGATCACAAAAGAGAACAGTCTGTGGTATCAGGGAACAGCAGATGCTATTTATCAGAATCTGGAATTCCTTAAAAGCAGTCATGAACCATATGTAGTGATCGCATCCGGCGACTGTGTTTACAAGATGGATTACAACAAGGTTCTTGAATATCATATTGCGAAACGTGCAGATGTTACGGTAGTATGCACTACCTGCGATGATCCCAGTGAGATTGAGAGATTTGGCGTTCTCCGTATGAATGAGGACTGCAGGATTGAGGAATTTGAAGAGAAGCCAATGGTTTCTTCTTATAATACAATTTCAACAGGTATCTATGTTATCCGAAGAAGACAGCTGATCGAACTGATCGAGAGAGCTGCACTGGAAGGCAGACATGATTTTGTAAAGGATATTCTGATCCGCTACAAGAATCTTAAGAGAATCTATGGATATAAGATTGACACATACTGGAGCAATATCTCCACAGCGGAAGCATATTATAAGACAAATATGGATTTCCTGAAACCGGAGATCAGAAACTATTTCTTCAAACAGGAACCGACAATTAAGACAAAGATTGATGATCTGCCTCCTGCAAAATACAATCTGGGAGCGCAGGTGAAGAACAGCCTGGTTGCCAGCGGATGTATTATCAATGGTACGGTGGAGAATTCCGTTCTTTTTAAAGACGTATTTGTAGGAAATAACTGCGTAATCAAGAACTCTGTGATTTTAAACAATGTATATCTGGGAGATAATACTCATATTGAGAACTGCATTGTTGAAAGCCGGGATACTATTCGTGCAAATTCGTATTACTGCGGCGACGGTGAAGTGAAGATCGTCGTGGAGAAAAATGACAGATATATACTGTAAATAAAACAGCCGGATAGATTCGGTAAATCGAAAGGAGTAAATTTGTATCATGAATATTACTGACGTGCGTGTGAGGAAGGTAGCAAAAGAAGGAAAGATGAAAGCGGTTGTTTCTATAACAATCGATGATGAATTTGTAGTACATGATATCAAGGTGATTGAAGGAGAAAAAGGGTTATTTATCGCTATGCCAAGCCGTAAGGCAACAGACGGAGAATATCGTGATATTGCACATCCGATCAATTCTGCAACACGTGACAGGATCCAGACGATCATTCTGGACAAGTTCCAGGAAGTTATGGATGCGGAACCGGAAGAAGCTGCAGAAGCGGAATAACCGGTGAATAAAGAACTGTAAACAAATAAGAAGAAGCACAGGCACTGTCTCTGAAAAAGGGGCAGTGCCTGTTTTTGCTGAGCATTAGTGAAGATAAAATGTTACATAATTATTACATAAATTAATAAAAAGTGTTGATTTTTTTACGAAATATGATATACTGGGTTTCAGATTAACGAGAAAGGTGATTAATTTATGAAGAAAAAAGTTTTTTCATTACTGCTGGCCGGAATGCTTACTTTTTCCATGGGAACAACTGCATATGCAACAGAAGATGCGATCGCTGATATGCAGGCTCAGAAACAGCAGGCAGAAGCCGGACTTGCCCAGACACAGGCGAATATTGACAGCCTTCAGAGCAAGAAGCAGGAGCTGGAGAACTATCTGTCTGATTTGAATACACAGTATGAAGACCTGACTAATGCAATTTCTGAACTCAGCATACAGGCCGGAGAGAAAGAGAATGAGCTGAAACAGCTTCACACAGAATTAAAGAAAGCCAAGAAGGCATTAAATAAACAATATGATGATATGAAACTCCGCATCCAGTATATGTATGAGAATGGCGGTACATCTGCATTAGAGACTTTGCTGTCATCTAAGGATCTTTCTGAGTTCCTCAACAATGCAGAGAGTGTTGCGAAGATTTCCCAGTATGACAGGACTATGCTGGAGAAATGCGAGAACCTTCAGAACACTATCAAAGATCAGGAAACAACTGCTGAGGAAGAGAAAGCTGCTATTGATCAGCTTCTTGAAGAGAGAGCGGCCAAACAGCAGGAGGTTCAGAATCTTGCAGCAAGCACAAGTGATAACATCTCTTCCTATGTAAGCCAGATCAGCGCAAGCCAGGAAGAAGCAGCAGCACTGACTGCAGAAATCAACAATGCAGATAACAGCATTGCTCAGCTTGTGCAGCAGGCAGAAGAGGAAAATGCAGCCAGAGAGGCAGCGCAGGCACAGGCCGAAGCAGAGGCAGCAGCGGCACAGGAACAGGATGCAGAAGAGAGTTCTGATGATTATGAAGAAGATACAGATTCCTATGAGGAAGACTCTTCGGACAGTCAGGATTCTTCGGAGACTGAAGGATCTGAGGATACTTCTGAAGATTCAGGGGATTCTGATGATGAAGATACATACGAAGAGAACGATGCAGATTTCTATGAGGGAGACTCTGACAGCAATGAATCAGAAGATACATCTGACAGCCAGGCATCCTCAGACAGTTCTTCCGGTCAGGGAAAATACCTTGGCAACTTTACACTGACTGCATATTGCAACTGTGCACAGTGCTGCGGTACAGCAGGTAACCTGACAGCCAGCGGAACAGTTCCGACAGCAGGACGTACTGTAGCTATGGCGGGAGTACCCTTTGGAACACAGCTTCTGATCAACGGAAATGTATACACAGTAGAGGATCTGGGAACACCTTATGGACATGTTGATATTTATTGTGACAGCCATTCAGAAGCATTAAGCTTCGGACTTCAGTCTGCTGAGGTTTATCAGTTGAACTGATAACAAAACAATAATGTGATTAAGAACTCTGGTAAAACAGGGTTCTTTTTTTCGGATTTTTGCCCGGATTGCTATAACATAGGTGGTTTAACTTGAGGATTCAGATGCCTGATGATAAAATGATATATCAGATTTATATACGGTAAAATATAATTGGAATGGAGATAAACAATGAGAATCTGTGGCTTTAATAAAACGACATTGCTGGACTATCCGGGAAAGGTAGCCAGTACTATATTTCTGGGTGGATGCAATTTCCGCTGTCCGTTCTGTCAGAATGGTATATTGGTTGTGGCTCCCGGAGAACAGCCGGATTACAGTCAGGAGGAACTTTTGACTTTTTTGAAAAAAAGAAAGGGAATTCTGGACGGGGTCTGCATTTCAGGAGGGGAACCTACACTGTCAGATGGTCTGGAGGAATTTCTGGGAAAAATCAAAGAGCTGGGCTATGCTGTTAAACTGGACACCAATGGCTCACGTCCGAAGATTGTAAAACATCTGGCAGAAGCCGGACTGATCGATAAAGTAGCTATGGATATCAAAGCCTGTCCGGATAACTATGGAAATCTGACCGGAATAGAAAAGCCTGATATGGACAGTATTTTTGAGACAGCAGATTTTCTGCTGCATGGGAATCTGGACTATGAATTCAGAACAACAGTAGTACGGGAACTGCATACGCAGAAGGATTTTGAAGAAATCGCCGTGTGGCTGGCAGGAGCGAAAGAATATTATCTGCAGGCTTATAAGGACTCAGATGGAGTCCTCAGGCCTGGATATGGAAGCTATACTTTTGAAGAACTTCAGAATTTTCAGAAGATTCTTCAAAAGACGATTTTATCTGTGGGAATCCGGGGCATCGATTAAACGATACCAGTAACCGCCGCGCATTTTTGGAATCTCTATATAGCTGCTTTCTTTGAAGTAAGGAAAGCCAAACATATTTGCCATAAAGCGTTCCTGCTGATTATAAACGCCGGGAACGCCGAGGATATACTGTCCGTTATTTCTTTGTCCTAAAAGCAAATATCCGAAATTATAATGCCCATACTGGAGAAAACGGTTATTGCGCAGTGCACAGTAATGCCGCGGAAAATGCTTCAGGTCATCAAGGTGTATCTTCCATGCAGAAATCAGTTCGCCATCGGAGAAGGGGGAAAATTCGGCAGAGGTTTTTCTGTTTTCTGCATTTCTTTCCGGGACAGGATTGCCGGCATTTTCAGAACTATTGGAATCTTCAACAGTATTATCTGAGATATAGGATGACTCTGTTCCTGGCTTGTTATCAGATGTTCCCTGAGCCGGAATGTTGGCAGACGGTTCAATTGATAAAGAATCGTCAGGAACTTTTGTAAGCGAGGTATCTTCGGGTTTTTCTGAAATATCTTCAAGTTCTTCGGGCATTTCCTGTAATACCATATCTGCCGGAACTTCGGGTTTCTGTGAAGTGATTTTCGCAGATTCAGGAATATCTGCGTCAGGCATAGTTTTTATTTCATGGAAATTCTCCGGACGTATAGGCTGATCGTCCCATTCAGTACCAAAGAATCCGCCAGTATCTGAAGTAATGATCATTCCGCCCAACTTACCCATTGCAACGCCGGAGTCATTCATATCTGTTGCATCTGTTATGATCAGGCATTCTACAGTTTCTTTTTCTGTCTCGCAGGTATCCAGAAGAATTCCGTTGATCAGGCCATCCTTTCGTGTAAATCCATAAATATTGCATTTTACATTTTCAGGCAGCCCCGGACAATGCAGATGAATCTCAACAGAACATTGCTGATCTTTTACTTCAACTTTAATAAATCCGCAATTGCTGCCTTTCTTTCCGCTTTCATAGTCATATACATATGCGATAAAACGCCGATATCCAGCCAAAATCCTTCCTCCGTAAAACCAGATTCAATAATGTATATGACCATCAGAAGAAAATATTCGAAAAAATTAAAAAAATTTGAAAAAATCTATTGACAAACTGCAATTTTATTAATATAATAGCACTTGCATTGACGAAGCGTGGCTCAGTTTGGTAGAGCGCTGCGTTCGGGACGCAGAGGTCGTGGGTTCGAATCCCGTCGCTTCGACTACGCATAGGAAGTCTGAAACCAATTGGTTTTCAGGCTTTCTTTTTGCTATTCTGGTAGTGATGCAACAGCAGAAAGGAAAAGAAAAGTTGACAGATCAGGAACGTTTTATGAAAGAAGCTATCCGCCAGGCGAAGAAGGCAGAAGCTCTGGAAGAAGTGCCAATCGGCTGTGTGATCGTGCATGAGGGTAAGATCATCGCACGTGGATATAACAGAAGAAACACAGATAAAAATACACTCTCCCATGCAGAACTGAATGCAATCCGCAAAGCCAGTAAAAAACTTGGTGACTGGAGACTGGAGGGATGCACTATGTATGTGACGCTGGAACCATGTCAGATGTGTTCCGGGGCACTTGTCCAGTCCAGAATAGATGAAGTAGTGATTGGTTGTATGAATGCCAAAGCGGGCTGCGCAGGTTCTGTGATGAATCTTTTACAGGTGGATGGATTTAATCATCAGGTAAAGATTACACAGGGAGTTCTGGAAGAGGAATGTTCTTCTATGTTATCTGAGTTTTTCAGAAAACTTCGTGAGAAAAAGAAGCAGGAAAAGGCAGCCCTTAAAGCTGCACAGGAAAATCCGGAGGGAGAACCGGAATAATAAAAGTAAAAGACAGACAAAAACAGGAAGAATCTTAAAGGCAATAAGAGTAATAAAAATAACAGAAGTAATGTTACAGGTAGAAATAAAAAGAGGCGAATAAAAAGAATGAAAAAAGATACAACAAACGACATGACCGTCGGCAGCCCGGTGAGCCTGATAATAAAATTTATGATCCCAATGTGCCTGGGAAATCTTTTTCAGCAGTTTTATAATATTGCAGATTCCATTGTTGCCGGAAAATTTATCGGAGTAAATGCCCTTGCAGCTATCGGAAGCACCGGTTCACTGATGTTTTTTGTGACTGGCTGGCTGAATGGACTCAGCAGTGGATTTGCGATTATCGTAGCCCAGATGTTCGGAGCGAAAAAGTTTGACAGGATGCGCCATTATGTTGCCATGTCCATTTACCTTATGGCTGCATTTTCCATTGTCATGACAATAGGTTTCAGTCTTGCGAACAAACCAATCCTGCATCTGATGAATTCGCCGGAAGAGGTATTTGGTGATGTAACTGCATATATGGGAATTATTTATGCAGGTCTTATTATCACAGGTGCATATAATGCACTTGCGGCTTTCCTGCGTGCGCTGGGTGACTCCAAGTCGCCATTGTATTTCCTGATCATTTCGGCTGTGATCAATGTTATTCTGGATGTAGTTTTTATTGTAGTCTTTGGAATGGGTGTAGAAGGATGCGGATATGCCACAGTGATCGCACAGGGAATTTCGGCAGTGTGCTGCCTGATTTATATTGTAAAAAGATTTCCGATCCTTCATCTGGAACGGAAGGATTTTGAGATATGCTGGGACAGTTTCGGCAGACTTCTGAAGCTTGGAATTCCTATGGGACTGCAGTTTTCGATTACAGCAATCGGAACCATTATTGTACAGAGCGCGGTCAATATTTACGGACCTGTACATATGGCCGGATTCTCTGCTGCCGGTAAGATCCAGAATATTTTTGCCACAGTATTTACAGCCTTCGGTGCAACCATAGCAACCTATGTAGGTCAGAACAGGGGCGCAGGAAAAATGGATCGTGTGAAACAGGGAGTCCGTTACACGCAGATGATGGTTCTGGGATGGAGCGTTTTTGTTATGTTCCTGATGTTTTTCTTCGGAAAATATCTGACATATCTTTTCGTAGATCCATCGGAACAGGACGTAGTAAATGTGTCTGTTACTTATTTCCGGACAGTATTCTGGGCATATCCGTTTCTCGGAAGTATTTTCCTCTATCGAAATACTCTGCAGGGAATGGGATATGGACTTGTACCAATGCTTGGCGGGGTATTTGAACTGGTGGCGAGAACAGGAATTGTCGTATTGGTTGCGGGACATACTTCCTTTGCCGGTGTCTGTATGGCTGACCCGACCGCATGGATCGCCGCACTGATCCCACTGATTCCTTATTATTTTCATGTGATGAAGAAATATAAGAACAAAAGTCAGGTACAGGCAGTAGAGGATTAATTATTCTTTATCTGATGGAAATTGTATAAGGCTCTTTCCTGCTTCTGTTAATATGTGGACTTTTGTAAACCACAAAAATAAGAAAAGCATTCAGAAAATTATCAACAGATAAAATTCTGAATGCTTTTTTATATGATGACCTGCATCATGAATATTCTTTTTTGCGCGCCGCACTTCGGAATGGTCCCACAGACGTTACCTCTACAGTTAACTCAGCCCAGGCACCCTTACGGCACACAAGAGCTTCTGCTTAGTGCTGCTACATTCCTGTCCTGACACGGTTCACAGATTCCTGTTGCGTAAGACCCAAACGTCAACGCCACTTATAGAGGGCAGCTCCACAGGATACAAGCCTCGGATTGGCATCACCCCTGCTGTAGCGGATTGCAGGTACAGGGCACCGCTATCTCCCCGGCTGCGCATTTCTGATTATATAGGCAGGAGGCTGTTTTGTCAATAGTGAATCATTATAGTAAAACTTATTACTGGGAACGGAGTGAACAGTAACGAACGTAGTGCGTGAATAGTAACTAAAACTTTTCTAACACTATTGTATGAAAACGATAAATATTATATAATAAACAGAAATAAACTATCTTTATTCTGGAAATGGATATGCCAGAGTACACAACATGTCTTGTATGTATGGATATGGATAATTCTTAAAACACAGAAATGGAGGATACTATCATGATTAAAAGAATAGGTATGCTTACCAGTGGCGGTGATTGTCAGGCACTTAACGCTACCATGCGAGGAGTAGTAAAGGGACTGAGCAACAATTTGGATGAACTGGAAGTTTATGGATTTGATGATGGATATAAAGGACTGATCTATGGTAAATACCGTATGCTCACATCCAAAGATTTTTCCGGAATCCTTACACAGGGCGGCACAATCCTCGGAACATCCAGACAGCCATTCAAACTGATGCGTGTCCCGGATGAGAATGGCCTGGACAAGGTTGAAGCAATGAAGCAGACTTATTATAAACTCTGCCTGGACTGCCTTGTGATCCTTGGCGGAAATGGTACACAGAAGACAGCAAACCTTCTGAGAGAAGAAGGACTGAACATTATCCATCTTCCAAAGACTATTGATAATGACATCTATGGCACAGACATGACCTTTGGTTTCCAGAGTGCGGTAAACATTGCCACAAATGCCATTGACTGTATCCATACGACAGCATCCTCACATGGACGTGTATTTATCGTAGAGATCATGGGACACAAGGTAGGAAGTCTGACACTTCATGCAGGTGTTGCAGGCGGTGCGGATATCATCCTGATTCCTGAGATCCCATATGATATCAAAAAAGTTACCGCAGCGGTCCAGAAACGTGCCAAAGCAGGCAAGCGTTTCACAATCCTTGCAGTTGCAGAAGGTGCGATTTCCAAAGAAGACGCAGAACTTCCTAAAAAGAAATACAAAGAGAAACTGGAAGCCCGAGCAAAGAAATATCCGTCCGTTTCCTATGAGATTGCTGACCAGATCTACAAAGAGATCGGAAGCGAAGTCCGCGTTACAGTTCCGGGACATACACAGAGAGGCGGAGAACCATGTCCGTATGACCGCGTTCTTTCCACAAGAATCGGTGCAGGTGCAGCGCAGGCGATCATGGATGGTGAATATGGCATCATGATCGGCGTGGTAAACGGCAAAATTAAACGTGTACCTCTTGAAGAGTGTGCAGGTAAGCTTAAGATGGTATCACCGAAAGATCAGCTTGTAGTTGCTGCCAAACAGATTGGTATCAGCTTTGGTGACTGATTAAGTGAAACAGTACTTGACTGACAGATACTTTTTCATATAAGATATGGATGTAAAAAAGACCGCCGCGGGAATTTTTTCCGCGGCGGCTGTGATAATAAGATAGAGATAACTATTTGGTGCGCTGCTGACAGTGGGGGTGCTGAATAGTTACGATAGGAGTTTACTCATGAGTTACACTGCTCTTTACAGAAAGTTCAGACCGGATAATTTCGCGGATGTCAAAGGTCAGGATCACATAGTGACTACTCTGACAAATCAGATTAAGCATAATCGTATCGGCCATGCGTATCTGTTCTGCGGCACCAGAGGAACCGGTAAAACAACAGTAGCCAAAATTCTGGCGAAGGCAGTCAACTGTGAGCATCCCGTAAATGGCAGCCCCTGTAATGAATGTGCCATGTGCAAGGCGATCCAGGCAGGAACTGCAATGAATGTGATCGAGATCGATGCTGCATCCAACAATGGTGTGGATAATATACGTGAGATCAGAGAAGAGGTTTCTTACCGCCCTACAGAAGGTAAATATAAAGTATATATTATTGATGAGGTTCATATGCTTTCCACAGGTGCCTTCAATGCCCTGCTGAAAACACTGGAGGAACCACCGTCTTATGTTATGTTTATCCTGGCAACTACAGAGGCGCACAAGATTCCGATTACGATTTTATCCAGATGCCAGAGATATGATTTCCACAGGATCACCATAGACACTATCGCGGCCAGACTGGATGAACTGCTCAAAGTTGAAGGTGTAGAAGCTGAGGAAAAGGCAGTCCGATATGTAGCGAAAGCGGGAGATGGTTCCATGCGAGATGCGCTCAGCCTTCTCGACCAGTGTATTGCTTTTTATCTTGGACAGGAACTTACCTATGATAAAGTTCTGGAGGTTCTGGGAGCCGTTGACACCGAAGTGTTTAGCAAGCTTTTGCGAAAAGTGATCCGGGGAGATGTGACAGGTTCCATTCATATCCTGGAGGAACTGATCGTAGGAGGCAGGGAATTGAGCCAGTTTGTGGGAGATTTTACCTGGTATATGAGAAATCTTCTTCTTGTTAAGACTTCTGAGAATCCGGAGGAAGCGATCGATGTCTCATCCGACAACATGAAGCTTCTGAAAGAAGAGAGCACCATGCTGGATGTGGAGACGCTGATGCGGTATATCCGTATTTTTTCGGATTTGTCCAACCAGATTCGATATGCAACCCAGAAAAGGGTCCTTGTGGAGATTGCACTGATCAAGTTGTGCCGTCCTGCAATGGAGACTAATCTGGACTCTGTTCTGGACAGACTGCGTGTGCTGGAACAGCGGATGGATGAACGTCCGGTACAGCAGGTGATCGTGCAGCAGGGTTCAGGGAAAATGCCGGCAGAAACCGGGGCAGTTCAGGAGCCGGCGGGAAACAAAGCACCAGCGAAGGCGGCACCGGAAGATTTGCAGAAGATCGTGGCAGGCTGGAGAGTGATCACAGGACAGACAACAGGGATGTTTAAACAGATGCTTCAGAAATCTGTTCCGAAGTATAACAGTGAGACAGGAGAACCTGTTCTTTATGTGGAATTTCAGGATTTTCTGGGGCAGTCCTATGTGGACAATCCGGAAGCGAAGAAAGAGCTTCAGGACATCATCACTGCCCAGACAGGAAAAACAGTAGAGATCCAGATGCTGGTGGCAGATAAGCGTCAGCATACAAATCTGGCAAATATCACAGTGGACCAGGCGATAAAGAATAATATCCACATGGATGTTGTGATAGAGGAAGATCCTGATGAGGAAAAAGGAGAATAAATATTGTTACTGTTCACACACCACTATCCCGCGAGGTGTTTTGGCATGAATATGCCAAAATCCCGAGACATACAAGCCAAAATTCCATTGCCGCAGGCAATCTGGAATGAATTTTGGCTACGTTACTGTGAACGGAGTGAACAATAACTAAATATTCTCCGGACAGGAAAAGGCAGTAAACAATAAGGCAATAAATAGCAAGGAGGATACCACAAATGGCAAAACGTGGAGGATTCCCGGGAATGGGTATGCCGGGAAATATGAATAATCTTATGAAACAGGCGCAGAAAATGCAGCGCCAGATGGAAGAGAACCAGAAAGCTCTGGAAGAGAAAGAATTTACGGCTACTGCAGGAGGCGGAGCTGTAGAGGTAACTATCTCCGGTAAGAGAGAGGTGACAAAAGTAAAGCTTCAGGAGGAAGTTGTAGATCCGGATGACATCGAAATGCTGGAAGATCTCATCGTTGCAGCTACAAACGAAGCACTTCGCAAAGTGGAAGAAGAATCTACAGCTGTTATGTCTAAACTGACAGGTGGTCTGGGCGGACTTGGCGGAGGTCTTCCATTCTGATGGAATACTACAGCAGTCATATCAATAAGCTGATCGAGCAGCTTTCCCATCTTCCGGGAATCGGTGCGAAATCAGCACAGAGACTGGCATTTCACATCATGAATATGCCAAAGGATCAGGTAGAGCAGCTTACCTCTTCCATTACCGGTGCCAGAGAGAATGTACAGTATTGCAAGTGCTGCTGTACTCTGACAGACAGAGAAATCTGTCCCATCTGCAGCAATGATAAGCGTGATCATTCAGTGATCATGGTGGTAGAGAATACAAGAGATCTTGCAGCTTATGAAAAAACAGGCAAGTTTGATGGCGTTTATCATGTTCTTCATGGTGCAATCTCTCCAATGCTTGGAATCGGGCCGGATGATATCAAACTGAAAGAACTCATGCAGCGTCTGGCAAAGGATGAGGTAAAGGAAGTGATCATTGCTACCAACTCCAGTCTGGAGGGGGAAACAACGGCAATGTATATCAGTAAGCTGATCAAACCTACCGGGATCAAAGTCAGCAGGATCGCAAGCGGAGTTCCAGTAGGAGGAGATCTGGAATATATTGACGAAGTGACTCTTTTACGTGCTCTTGAGGGGCGTGTGGAGCTTTAAGGTTACTGTTCTGACAAAAGATCATCGGAAAAGGAGGCATCACTTTGTCTAAAAAGAAAGCAACTTCTTCTGACGTGGCAAAGAGGGCAGGAGTCTCCCAGGCAACTGTTTCCATGGTCCTGAATAAGAAATATAATGTTTCTTTTTCCAGAGAAACAGTGGAGAAGGTAGAGCAGGCAGCCAGAGAATTAGGCTATCATCTTCCCGGACGAAAGAACAGAAAAGAAAGCCGGAAAGAGAAGCTGATCGTTGTTTTTTGCCCTACGCTTACAAGCCCGTATTATGTATTGCTTCTGCAGGGAATTGAGGCAGTGGCGAACAAACAGGGATATGGTGTCTTTATCTGTAATACACAGAGAGATCCCCGTCTGGAGGAGAAGTATCTGCGTATGATGGGTACAATAGAGCCGCTTGGCATTATCTACTGCTGTAATCCAAATCCGGATTTTCAGCAGCAGGTAGAGGAACTGGCGCAGACAATCCCACTGGTTATCATCAGTAATAAAGAGAAAACTACAACTATAGATGCCATTAATCAGGATAATACAGTTGTGGGAAGGATGATGGCAAGACATCTGCTTGATCTGGGGCACAGAGATGTAGCGTTTATCACTCCGCCCCTGACAAGGAGACAATGGCAGAGAACGAAACGTGTAAATGGTTTTGTGAAAGAGTTTGAGAAAGAAGGCCTGAAGGATCATGTGATCATTAAGGCTGCGGATGAAGCTATCGATATGCAGATCCCACGGATGGATTCGGAATATTCGATGGGTTATGAGCTTACTATGGAGCTTCTGGATGAAGGCAGGGAATTTACAGCTATTGCAGGCCAGAATGATATGATGGCTATTGGTGCGCTGGATGCTCTCCATGAAGCAAGGATTCATGTACCCAAGGATGTATCGGTGATTGGGTGCGATAATATCTTTTATTCGGGAATACGGAAGATCTCTCTTACTACGATCGATCATTTCGTAGCCCTTAAAGGCAGAGATGCCTGTGATATTATACTGCGCAAAATCGATGAGCAGGACCGTTTTCTCACAGATTCTGCTCCTGCCAGTCTCTATAATATTGAATATACCCCCAAGCTGATAGCGAGACGCACTACGGGGTATGTCAGAACCAAAAAAAATAATTAAATACGTCGAATGAAAACTATTAATAATAATTTATCGAAACTGCAGAACAGTTATTTGGTATAGAGCTGTGTGGTGAGGCAGATTGCGAATATCTACCCGGCAGGCATTTTCTGGAAACGTACCAAAATTTCAGGATGTGCGGCTGAAATCCGATATCAGAAATGATTTCTGACGGAGGTTTCCTGCAACAGCAAAGACAGCGAACAGTTACGAAAAGAAATGGTTATAAAACATATTGTATATTGCATGTTGATAACAACGAATATATGCTTTGACTGAAAAATAAAGAATTAATAAGACATGCGATTATTAATAAAGAAATTATTAATAATCTTTTGCCACGCTTGACCTGAATGTAAAGTCTGTTATAATGAAACCATCAGATCAATGAACGATTATGACAAGCAAAAATCAGGAGGGTTAAGAACATGAAATTTTTTATTGACACAGCAAAAGTAGAAGATATTAAGGCAGCTAATGATATGGGTGTAATCTGTGGTGTTACCACAAATCCGTCTCTTATCGCAAAAGAAGGAAGAGATTTCAAGGAAGTAATCAAAGAGATCACATCTATCGTAGACGGACCGATCAGCGGTGAAGTAAAAGCTACTACAACAGATGCAGAAGGAATGATCAAAGAGGGACGTGAGATTGCAGCCATTCATCCGAATATGGTTGTTAAGATTCCTATGACAGTAGAAGGTCTGAAAGCAGTTAAGGTTCTTCATGCAGAAGGAATCAAGACAAACGTTACTCTGATCTTCACTGCTAACCAGGCACTTCTGGCTGCAAGAGCAGGTGCTACTTATGTATCTCCGTTTCTTGGAAGACTGGATGACATTTCTACAAGAGGTGTTGATCTGATCCGCGAGATCGCTGAGATTTTTGAAGTGGCAGGAATCGAGACAGAAATCATCGCAGCAAGCGTAAGAAATCCGATCCATGTAACAGACTGTGCACTTGCAGGTGCTGACATTGCAACTGTTCCGTACAATGTAATCGTACAGATGACAAAACATCCTCTGACAGATGCAGGTATTGAGAAATTCCAGAAAGATTATAAAGCAGTATTCGGCGAATAAGGAGAATTTACCACAATGGAAAAATTAGAACTTCAGAAAATTGCAAACGAAGTCCGTAAAGACATCGTTACTGCATTACATTCTGCAAAAGCAGGACATCCGGGCGGATCTCTGTCTGCAGCAGATGTATTCACTTATTTATATTTTGAAGAAATGAATATTGATCCAAAGAATCCTAAGAAGGCTGATCGTGACCGTTTCGTACTTTCCAAAGGCCACACAGCACCGGGATACTACTCTGCACTTGCAGAAAGAGGCTTTTTCCCAAAAGAAGATCTGAAGACTCTTCGTCATCTGGGTTCCTATTTACAGGGACATCCGGATATGAAACATATCCCGGGTGTTGATATGTCCAGCGGTTCTCTGGGACAGGGAATCTCTGCAGCAGTTGGTATGGCGCTTTCTGCCAAATTAAGCAATGAAAGCTATCGTGTATACACCTTATTAGGTGACGGCGAAATTCAGGAAGGCCAGGTTTGGGAAGCTGCTATGTTTGCAGGCTTCAGAAAACTGGACAATCTTGTAGTGATCGTGGATAATAATGGACTTCAGATCGACGGTAAGGTTGATGAAGTATGTTCTCCATACCCGATTGATAAGAAATTTGAGGCATTTAACTTCCATGTGATTAACGTTGCAGACGGAAATGATATGGATCAGTTAAGAGCTGCTTTTGATGAAGCAAAAGCTACTAAGGGAATGCCTACAGCTATCATTATGAAAACTGTAAAAGGAAAAGGCGTTTCCTTTATGGAAAATCAGGTTGGATGGCATGGAAAAGCTCCGAATGACGAGCAGTATGCACAGGCAATGGAAGAGTTAGAAAAGGCAGGTGAAGCATTATGTCAGAAGTAAAGAAGATCGCAACAAGAGCAAGCTACGGTGCTGCGCTGGTTGAATTAGGTAAGAAACATGAGAACCTGGTCGTTCTGGACGCTGACCTTGCTGCAGCTACTCAGACTGGCGTATTCAAAAAAGAATTTCCGGAGCGTCATATTGACTGTGGTATTGCTGAGTGTAATATGATGGGCATTGCCGCAGGTCTGGCTACTACAGGAAAAGTTCCATTTGCCAGCACATTTGCAATGTTTGCAGCAGGACGTGCTTTTGAGCAGGTTCGTAACTCTATTGCATATCCGAAGATCAATGTAAAAATTGGCGCTACTCATGGCGGAATTTCTGTAGGTGAAGATGGTGCTACCCATCAGTGTTGTGAGGATTTTGCTCTTATGAGAGTAATTCCGGGAATGGTTGTTGCCTGCCCTTCTGATGATATTGAAGCAAAAGCTATGGTAGAAGCAGCTTATGAGCATGTTGGTCCTGTATATATGAGATTTGGACGTCTGGCAGTTCCGGTTATCAATGACAGACCGGACTATAAATTTGAATTAGGCAAAGGTATTGTCCTTCGTGAAGGAAAAGACCTTACGATCATTGCAAACGGTCTCTGCGTAGCTCCTGCTCTTGAAGCTGCAGAGAAGCTTGCGGCAGACGGCGTAGATGCAAAAGTAATCAATATCCATACGATTAAGCCTCTGGATGAAGAACTTGTAGTTGCAGCAGCCAAAGAAACAGGCAAGGTTGTAACTGTAGAAGAGCATTCAGTAATCGACGGACTTGGCGGAGCAGTATGCGAATGCCTGTCTGAGAAAGCACCTGTACCTGTAAAACGTATCGGTGTAAATGATGTATTCGGAGAATCCGGTCCTGCCACAGCTCTTCTTGAGAAATATGGTCTTGATGCAGAAGGCATCTACAAACAGATCAAAGAATTTGTATAATTTACGATTCCCTGTGTGATGGTATCTGCCAGAGAGATTACCGTAGACAGGCGGGTAGTCTGAAGGGTTAGCTGTTCCAGTACACCTGCAATGTTTACAATCCCTGTGATATGGATATCACCAACAGGAGGAAGTTCTTTCTGAACTGCAGCACCTGGGTAAAGTGCACCATCTGCGATGGTCACATACCCCAGGTGCTTTTTTTGTCCAAGAGAGGCATCCACTGCAATAACCAGACCTTCGGGATGCAGAATTTTGATCTGGCGGGAAATTCTGGAAAGATTTAAAGCATGTACGGGGCTTTTCAGGGTACCGTAAACATAAACGCCATGAGTGTCCGTATTCAGATGTTCAAGTAACTGGTGTCCGATATAGGGACCGAGACAGTCTCCTGTCACGCGGTCACTTCCGATACACAGAAAAACCAGTTCCGACCATCTGCCGGGATATTGAAGAATACATTTATTTAAAAGAAAAGCGATTTCCTCAGCAGAACTGCTTTTCCGTGAGTCCACATAAAATACCATAAAACCTCCCTGATCGTATTTATGTACTCGCAGAGTCTCTATTGTACCTGCACAAAAAGATTTCGAGAGCACATTATTGATTATATCTTTTAATTGCTATAGTCCCTTTGCTTCATAACAACAAGCTTCGAAGAGGCTTCTGATAACATCATATCCTTACCGGGATAAAAATATGCACTGTGCAAAATCTGTCGCCAAATTCTGGTAAATTCCTCTTACAATGTGATAAAATCTGCAATTTATCTGTGTTATCCTGATACCCGAAGGGGTGATGAGAGATGATAGAAGTAATCTATAAGGACGAATCTCAGGAAGGACAAAATGGTGAGGAACCGTTTGGATTACCCAGAAATATACGCCAGATCGGCCTGGCAGCCGAAGATTACAGGATTTATATGGAGGACTATGTGTACACATTTCTGGTAAGACTTGCCAGAACGGAAGACTCTCTGGGAGAAGCAAAAACCAGAGTGGCAGTTCTTACAGGAAATCTTAAATGGCGTTCTCAGACAGCTTATCTGTTTATCAAAGGTGCTATTATAGCGGAGGAGATGGAGGCAGCACCTGATCATATCGATTTTTCGGAAAATCAATGGAAGCAGATACAGGAAGCCCAGAAGGAGTACTTCGAAGATCAGGAGATTGTGGGATGGTTCTTTTCACAGCCTCAGCTTCTCCTGAAAGTATCGGAAGTGATGTCAAAAGTACACATGAAACATTTTGGAGGAGAAAAAGTCCTGATGCTTATGGAACCTCAGGAAAGGGAAGATGCTTTTTTCCGTTATGAAAACAATGAAATGGTGCGTCTGGGAGGGTATTATCTTTATTATGAAAAAAATCCCGGTATGCAGACGTATATGATCGACAAAAATGAAGAACTTCAGCCGGAACCTCAGGAAAAATATGAAGATCAGGCTGTGAAAGATTTTCGCAAAATAATTGCAGATAAAAAGGAAACCAGGAAGGAGCCGGCAGCTCCTTCTGTTTTTTCATATGGATTAACTGCATGTCTGGCAATTGCAGTACTGACAGTGGGTGTTAATTTTTACAGAAGTTACCAGAATGTAAAACAGAACGAAAAGGAGAGCGCGACGGTTTCTTCGGTGATCGTTGAGGAGATAACGCCGTCTCCTGTTGTCGGGACTTCGAACAATGAAGCTGTCAGGCAGCATAAACAATACCGGACAGATACTATACAAAATGATGCAGGGAAGAATAAAAAGAATAATGAAGAGAATGATGAAGAGAATAATCAAAGCACCAGTGAAAAAGAAAATTCTGAAAAGAAAAACAATACTTCAGAGAAAAAAATATCAGCAGAGCAGACAGATACAGAACAAAAATCGGACAAAACAGAACAGCTTCCGGATGTAAAGACAGAAAAAGCAGATAAAACCGAACAAATCTACCAGCAGGAAGCAGATGAACGTAAAGCACAGAAACGTGTCAGGGAAGCTGTGCAGAAGGAAAACAGCGAAGCAGCGGGAAAAGCCCATGAGTCATATGTGATTCAGCCCGGCGATACTCTTTTTCAGATAAGTATGGACAGATACGGAAGTATCGAAGCCATAAGTCAGATCTGCAAATTGAATGGGATGTCAGCGGACGAAATCATTTATCCGGGACAAGTAATTGTATTACCTTAGAAAACTGTGCTATAATAAATGGCAAAAACTGAAACCTGATAATCAACAAAATGAAAGTGAGAAATAAGGTAAAGGCTAAAATGGCAAATACATTTAAGAAAATAATAAAAAAACATAAAAAGAAAAAGCTTCAGGCAGAGAGAAACAGAAAAGCGAAAGCCCGGGAGAGAGCTGAAGAGGAATATGCAGATGATTATGAGCGCAGATTGTCCCGCCACAAAAGAAGTGTAGTGAAAAAGACAGTTATTACAGTGGTGGCGATAGCTGCTGCTGTAACGGCTGTGGGATTTTACATAGAGAAGAGAAGCTATCATACTTATAAAGTAGTCCAGACAAGTGAGCAGGAGGATATTGTTTCTACAAATTATGTTGAAATGGATGGAAATATCCTTCGATACAGTCCGGACGGGGTTTCCCTTGTTTCTGATAAGATGAGTACACTCTGGAGCGAAACCTATCAGATGCAGAATCCTGTGGCAGATGTTAACGGAACTCATGCGGTGATTGCGGATAAAGATGGAACAACTTTGGAGATTTATGATAAATCAGGAAAAACAGGCAGTGTAACTACTTCCTACAGTATTGTCAAAGCAAAAGTATCCAAAAGCGGTCTTGTTGCGGCAATCCTGGATGGTGGAGATGATACATGGATTGATTTTTATGGTACAGATGGAAGTCTGATTGCTGAAAATCAGACGAAGATAGATGATCCGGGATATCCCCTTGATATTGCTGTATCTGAAGACGGAGTGATCATGATGGTAACCTATCAGTTCGTAGATGGAAGTGATACGACCAGTTATGTGGCATTTTACAATTTTGGAGATGTAGGACAGAACGAGGATGACAGAATTGTCAGTGGATATAAGTATGAAGGCGTGGTAGTTCCGCAGATCCAGTATCTTGATAATAACCGGTCTGTAGCACTTAAAGATAATGGATTTACAATTTATCATGGAAGCCAGATTCCGAAGGAAGTAAAAACAGTAAAAGTAGATAAAGAAATTGTCAGTACTTTTTATGATAATGATATGATTGGTCTTGTGTTTAAGAATGACAGTAAAGACAAACAGTATACAATGGAAGTTTATACTACAGATGGCAAATTGAAATTCAAAGAAAACTTCAATATTCCATATACGACGATTAAATTAAGCGGTGGAAATATTCTGATGTACAACAGTTCCCAGATGTGTGTAATGAACAGCAGGGGAGTACAGAAATATCTTGGCAGTGTGGATGGAACGATCAAAGATTTCTTCAAAATCGGAATGAACAGATATCTTCTGGTATTGGACAGCGGTGTAGAGATAATAAAACTTAGTTAGGAGGATGAAAATGGCTTTAACGTGGGCCGGAGTCATTACGATACTTTTTCTGGCGGCTGCATGTGTCAGAGGTTATAGGCGGGGACTGATAAAAGAACTGGTTTCGCTTGTATGTGTTTTTCTGTCGATGGCGATCGTGTGGTTTATAAATCCTTATGTAAATGAGTTTATTCGGGAAAATACATCAATTTATGAAAAAGTACAGGAAAGCTGCCGGGAGTTTGTAGGAGAGGAATACAGCACATGGACAGGCAGTGGAGAAAGCCAGACTGAATTTATAAATGAAATGAATCTCCCGGAACTGCTGAGGAATGGACTGGTTCAGAATAATAATTCTGACAGTTACCAGTATTTGGCTGTAACTACATTTTCGGATTATATTGCTCAATATCTGGCGAGAATGGCAGTGAATGGAATTTCTTTCCTGATTTCTCTGCTGATGTCGACGATTATGGTGAGGAGTATCACATGGATGCTGAATCTTGTGACGAGATTACCTGTGCTGCATGGCATGAACAAGGTAGCAGGAGCGTTGCTGGGGGCAGTTAAATTCCTTATAGTAATATGGATTATCTTTCTGGCTCTCACCATTGTGTGCAATACAAAGGTTGGTGAGGCGGCCCTTCAGATCATTAAGAAAGATTGCATCCTGAGTTTCATATATGACAGAGATATCCTAATCAGGATATTTATGAGTATCTTCTATTAAAAAGGTTTGGTATCTGTGGACCGTAGGTATCGGATCCAAATGTCTTCCTGCGCAAATGCGAACGATTTTTGAATCTTTACTCTGATATTGGGGCGTTAAAAATGAGGATATTATAGCGATATCGGAGATAGTGTAAAAAATATGTAAAAAAATGTAAAATAATACTTGACGCAAAAAGAAAATAATGATATGATAAATCCGCCTCTGAGTGAGGCGGATTTTTTTTGACAGACAACAGAGATTTGGTTGAATAAAGTTGAAAAAAATATAAAAAAAGTGTTGACAGGAAACTGAAGACATGATATTATATCAGAGTTGCTGATGCAGATGAAAAAAAGAACTTAAAAAATAAAATAAAAAAGTTCTTGACAAAGCAAAAAGCAAGTGATATAATAAATGAGCTGTCAGCCGAGAGGCGAAGACGGACAACCTTGATAACTAAACAGTGAAACACATACGATTCTCGAAAATTCTTTACATTTTTAAGAACGGTTTAAAAAACCAAAAACAGTAAAACG